>WRKD01000140.1 GCA_009778255.1 Bacillota bacterium | reverse complement strand
AAATCTCCCTGAGGAAGATATAAGCCTCCCTGAAGAAAACATAAGCCTCCCTGAAGAAGATATAAGCCTCCCTGAAGAAATCATAAATCCCCCTGAGGAAGATATAAGCCTCCCTGAGGAAAACAGAAATCTCCCTGAAGAAAATATAAACCTCCCTAAGGAAACTCTAAACTTCCCTGAGGAGGATCTAAGCCTTCCTGAGGATGAAATAAAAACCGTGCCGCAAAATCTTTATGATGAAAAAATGGGAGCTGAAAAGTTAAAAGCAGCTATACACGAAAATAAAACCTCAGATACTTTATCGGCTTGGCAAACTCAAAAACTACTCTCTTTGTCAAAAGAAAATAAACTGCCACATCAGAATCCCGGTGTCGCCATGGCGCCAAACAAGCTGATAAGCGGGAAAAATGCGGTGCTGGAAGCCTTACGTTCGGGGCAAACTATAAACCGCGTACTTTTAGCCGAAGAACAAAGTGGTACAGTGGTGAATGAGGTTATTAGAAGATGCCGCGAAAACGGCGTTCCCTATCAATTTCTGCCTAAAGCACGTTTAACAAAAATAGCAGGGCCAGATCATCGCGGCGTGGTTTGCGAGCTCTCTTCCCTAAGTTATGCCGAATTGGAAGATGTACTGCAAGCAGCGCAAGAGAGCGGCGAACAACCTTTGATACTGTTATTAGACGGTATCGAAGACCCATATAATCTGGGGGCAATCATACGCACCGCACTGTGTGCAGGCGCTCATGGCATTGTCATACCCAAACGGCGAGCCGTATCATTTACTAATGCGGTAGCGAAAAGCTCCGCCGGCGCCAGTGCTTATTTACCATTAGTACGTGTGAGTAATCTAAGCCAAACCGCCCGAATTTTACAACAAGCTGGGCTGTGGCTGGCTGCCGCCGATATGAGCGGAAATTCGGCTTGGCAATCCGACCTAAGAGGTCCGCTGGCTTTAGTATTAGGCGGAGAAGGTACGGGGGTTTCCCCCTTGCTTAAGCGTCAATGCGATTTATGCGTCAGTTTGCCCATGAGCGGCCCTTTAGGTTCATTAAATGTTAGTGCGGCGGCAGCTGCTTTATTGTATGAAATAAGAAGACAACGAACAACCGAATAGTACGCTGTTTATAATCGGGCGCCCTGTGTGACTGTTCATGAATTCTTAAGGGCGCCTCGAATTACTCCGAATTGCCAAATTCGCTAGCATTTTTTTCGTCTAGCAAGGCGGAGGAACTGATGCGCAGCCCCAGCTACGTGAAGCGACGACAACGCAGTCTTAGCGGAAAAAGGGCAGCGAATATGGTGATGAGCGAGTATTTAAAAGATGCCCTTAATATAATATTATTGACTTAACGCCTGTTAGTGAGTTATAATAATATAGTGGTTACAGGGGAATTAGAGGTGAGCAGATGACGGTTCAGCTGCAGGAGGATTATAATAGCGCTTTTATCGTCATGACGGATGAAGACGTGGTGGAACTGGCACGCGAAGGCAGCATAGAAGCGCAGGAATACCTTATAAATAAATATAAGAATTTTGTGAGGGCTAAAGCCCGCTCTTATTTTCTGATTGGCGCGGATAAAGAGGATATAATACAGGAAGGTATGATAGGCCTGTATAAATCCATCCGCGATTTTCGTTCAGATAAGCTTTCCTCTTTTCGCGCTTTTGCCGAGCTATGCATTACCCGCCAAATCATCACTGCCATAAAAACAGCTACCCGGCAAAAGCATATACCTCTTAATTCTTATGTCTCGCTTAATAAGCCTATTTACGACGAAGACAGCGACCGCACTTTATTAGATGTTATATCCGGCACACGTATTACAGACCCCGAAGAATTGATTATCAGCCGTGAGGAATTCGACGATATAGAGAACAAAATGGGGGAAATTTTGAGTTCCCTAGAATGGAAAGTACTGATGTATTATCTGGAAGGTAAAAGCTATCAGGAAATAGCCGGCGACTTAAAGCGCCATGTGAAATCGATCGATAATGCCTTACAACGCGTGAAACGAAAACTGGAACGCTATTTAGCTAATAGGGAAGCGCAATAACAAGGGCGGTTGAAACTGTTATAACCATAATTTAAGAGTTTAACCCCTGTTACTGTTTTAAACAAATAAACTTGCACTGGGTTTTTAGATTTCAAGTTTGCCGCGCCAGGCGGGGCGCTAGCGGTGCCTTGTGACCTTCAATCCGCTATAGGGAGGGCCGAAGCCTTGAATGAGGGCATGTTTTGTGGGGTCTGCTACACATAAGCGATGTTGAGAGCCGGGTCCCGTGCGGCGGGCGGCTGTGAACCCCGTCAGGTCCGGAAGGAAGCAGCGGTAAGCAGATTTGTCTCGGGTGTTGCGGGGGCGCCTGACTGGAGTTGGCTGTGTGTATTCCGCTCGGAAGGCATGATTCGAAGCAAGGGGCGCGGCAAAATGATTAAAATGGGCTTTGCCCGTTATACAGAGTATTAAAGCTTCGAGGCGGTCATCACCGACCGCCCGAAATTTTGTTTTGGCCAAGAACCGGAGGAAAAACTATGAATAAAGCTTTGTTAGTAATAGACTATAGCAATGATTTTGTGGATGATAATGGGGCATTGAGCTGCAAAGCTGCCGGGCAAGCTTTAGACAGTTTTATTGCTGGGGTAATTGAGAAAGCCGCAATAGATAACGATTTTATCTTTATTTGTAATGATGAACATCAAGCGTTTGATTCTTATGATCCCGAAGCTGCTCTCTTTCCTCCTCATAATATCGCCGGAACTTGGGGCGCCGAGCTTTATGGACAAAGTGGAGTTATAGCACGCCGTATGTTAGAGCAAAGACCACAAAAAACATATTATTTGCCTAAAACACGTTATTCCGCTTTCTTTGGCACCAAGCTAGATTCTATGTTACGTTGCCGCAAGGTGGAAAGTATAACTGTTGTGGGGTTATGTACAGATATTTGCATACTACATACGGTAATAGACGCCTGCTATTTAGGTTACAAAGTTTGTGTGCCACAAAGTGGTTGCGCCTCCTTAACAGATGTGGGGCAGAACTGGGCTTTACAACATATGGAATACTGCTTGGGAGTAGAATGCAGGAAATAACGTTAATATGGCGAATAAAAATTAGTTAATCATTTCGAGTTTTCGAATACACTAGCTAATTTAGGAGGTAGTATGAATTTTCAAGTAAGCGATGGAGAAAACTATCAAAAAATACTTCGATCTGAGATAGAAGCGGAAGAATTATCATTATCTGTTAAAAAAGTTTGCAAACATCTTGTAGAGCGTTTGAATATACCTGGTTTTCGTAAAGGCAAGGCTCCGCAGAGTATTGTGGAAAATTTCGTGGGTTTAGAGACAATTTTAAATGACGCGGCAGAAGAATTGATACAATTGGCGTATATTGAGGGTATTAAAGAGTTAGCTTTAGAACCTATAGAAAAGCCAGAAATAGATATTATTCAGCTCAAACTCCATGAACCTCTGATTTTCAACGCTACTTTTACCGCTAAACCCCAAGTTAAGCTAGGTCAATACCTTGGTTTGCCTTTAAGCAAGCAAGTTGCAGAGGTCACAGAAGAAGAAATCGATGCAGATATTGAAACACAGCGCCGCCGTCTTTCACGCCTTACAGAAATGGAAGAAGGTGTTGAGGCTGCCTTAGGCGATGTTTTGATCATTGATTATGAGGGTTTTCATCAAAACATGGCTTTTGAAGGAGGCCAGGCTACCAACTATGAATTAGAACTTGGTTCTAAAAGGTTTATTCCCGGCTTTGAAGAGCAATTGATAGGTGTTAAAGTTGGCGAAGAAAGAGAAATTAACGTAGTTTTTCCGGAAGAATATAATGAGCAAGCTCTAGCTGGTCAACAGGCTGTATTTAAAGTAGCGATCAAGAATTTAAAGCGCCGTATCTGGCCTGAATTAGATAATGACCTAGCACAAGAGCTGAGTGAAACAGCGGAAACAATGGAAGATTTACGTCACGAAACAGCCTCTCGTCTGCTAGAACGCAATATAGAATCTGCAGAGCAACTAGCTAGGAAAAATATACTAAAGCAAGCTGCCGACAATATAGAAGTGGACATTCCACCCTTGCTAATAAAACAGCAACTGGATTCAATTATGCATAATATTTCAGAGCATCTATTGATGCAGGGCATACAAATGGAACCGTTTTTAGAGTATAGTAAAACAACAAAAGAAGAATTTCGTAAGAGTTATCTTTCACAAGCAGAAGACGACGTTCTTCATGAATTGATGCTGGACGCAGTAGCAAAAGCAGAAGATATAATAGTCAGCGAAGAAGAAATTGAACAAGAGCTGAAAAAACTGGCAGATTATTATCAGCAACCTCCAGAATTGATAAAAGACTCTTTCACCAAAAGCAACCGTATGGAGATGTTGATCGATGATATAAAAAGGAGCAAAGCTGCTAATCTTATTTTTGATCAAGCCAATATTGATTAAAGGGTAGCTCTAATTACTTCGAATTGCCAGATTCACTAGCGATTTTTTCGCCTAGCAAGGCGGAGGAGCTAAAGCGTAGCACCAGCTACGTGAAGCGACGACAATGCAGTCTAGGCGGAAAAAGGGCAGCGAAGATGGTGATGAGCGGATATTAAGAGGCGCCCTAAAGAAGGGGGAAGACGCTATGAGCATACTAGTACCAATGGTAATAGAACAAACAAACCGCGGCGAGCGTTCTTACGACATTTATTCCCGGCTTTTAAAAGATCGACTGGTCTTTTTAGGCAGTCAGATCGATGATTATGTGGCTAATTTGGTAATAGCGCAATTACTGTTTTTGGAAGCGGAGGATCCTGATAAAGAGGTGCGCCTCTATATCAATAGTCCCGGCGGTTCTATTACCGCAGGCATGGCTATTTACGATACCATACAATATATTTGTTGTGATGTGGCAACCACCTGCGTGGGTATGGCTGCCTCTATGGGAGCTTTTCTCTTAGCCGCAGGCACACCAGGTAAACGTTATGCCTTGCCCAATAGTGAGATCATGATTCATCAACCCAGCGGCGGTATGCAAGGCCAAGCTACGGATATCGATATACATGCCCGCCATATACTGCGTATACGAGATAAAATGAACTCTATTTTAGCGCAACGCACCGGTCAGCCGATAGATAAAATAGCTCTCGATACAGAAAGAGACTATTTTATGACTGCCGATGAAGCAAAGGAATATGGTTTAGTGGATGAAGTAGTAAAGCCTAGAACCGATATTGCGGCTAAAAAGAAAAAGACAACTACCGAGCCAACTGAACAGTAAATGACTTATCATATAGGAGAATACTATGAGTAAAACAATAGACGATAAAGCCATAGCGCGCTGCTCTTTTTGCGGTAAAAGCCAAAACCAGGTGTTAAAACTGATTGCCGGCCCGGGCGCCTATATTTGTAATGAATGCATTGAATTGTGCAATGAAATAATCTCTGAAGATGTGGCGGAAACATTTTCTGAGGAACAAACTGTTATACCCAAACCAATAGAAATACGCCAGGTGTTGGATCAATATGTAATAGGCCAAGACGCCGCGAAAAAATCTCTGGCAGTAGCGGTATACAACCATTATAAACGAATCAATGACGAAACCTCTATGGAAGAGGTGGAGTTACAAAAGAGTAATATTGTGATGCTGGGCCCCACCGGTTGCGGAAAAACACTGCTTGCGGAAACCTTAGCGCGCATTTTACAGGTTCCCTTTGCGGTAGCCGACGCCACTTCCCTAACTGAAGCCGGCTATGTGGGCGAAGATGTAGAAAACATCCTTCTTAAGCTAATTCAAGCTGCCGATTATGATATCGAAAGAGCCGAAAGAGGTATAGTCTATATAGACGAAATAGATAAAATTGCGCGTAAATCGGAAAACCCCTCTATAACTCGGGATGTTTCTGGTGAGGGCGTACAGCAAACATTATTAAAAATATTGGAAGGTACAGTTGCCTCTGTACCTCCTCAAGGCGGGCGTAAGCATCCTCATCAGGAGTTTATACAAATAGATACTACCAATATCCTCTTTATCTGCGGCGGTGCATTTGGAGGTATCGAGAGTATCATTCAAAACCGTTTAGGCAAAAATATTATGGGCTTTGGTTCGGAGATACACAGTAAAAAAGACTGGGATACTGACGATGTATTAGGCAAAATATTACCGGAAGATTTACTAAAATTTGGTTTGATCCCGGAATTTGTGGGCCGCTTGCCCATCATTGTTACTTTACAAGCCCTGGATGAAGAATCGCTGGTGCGCGTACTAACTGAACCAAAAAATGCCTTGGCTAAACAGTATAAAAAACTGTTTGAGCTGGATGGCGTTAGCCTTGAATTCAAAGACGAAGCATTACGCGCCATCGCTATTGAAGCCATAGAACGCAAAACGGGGGCTCGCGGCTTAAGAGCCATTTTAGAGAGCCTTTTGCTGGACGCAATGTATGAGACACCTTCGCGGGATGATATATACAAATGTGTCATTACCAAAGATGTAGTAGAAAAAAAAGAAGAACCGCTTCTATTTTCAGTTGCAGGTAAAAGCCAAGAGGTTAGCGCCTAAATATTTGTCATCCTGAGCGAAGTGAAGAATCTATTCCTGGTATTCTTGTGCAGTATCGATGATGATGGTGTTGCTTTGAGCATCCCACACCACACCAAAATCAAAGGCCTTACCTATATCCCTTAGCTTAAAGTAATTGTTGCTGTCGATATTATAGGCTGTAAACTGTATTTCTAAGCCATCCAAATAGATTCTTGAACTTGTGGGAGCAGCCGTTTTTTCTTCAAAACCTTTATCTGTCATCTCGTCTCCAAAAACAGTGTAGGAATGATACGCCACAAGAGTAATCGCGTTATTCACTGCATCCCAACCAACATCGAACTGTTTTTTTGTGCCAGAAAGAGTATATGCAAGGTCGCGCAGTTTGAAGTAATTGTTCCCGGCAATGTTATAGGCGTCGAAAGCGATGCTCTTACCGTTAATCAACACTGTGGAGGCAGTGGGTTTAGCGGTAAGGGCATGTTTTTGCGCTAAATCTTCCCACTTGGCCCAAAATTCCTTATCGCCCGCATCCTCTTCCATAATAGCAGTTACGGCTTGGCCGCTAAAACCAGAATTATCATACCAGCCCACAAAAGTTTGATCATTTCTTACTGCTATAGGTGTTGGCAAAGTAATCTTATGATTTTGAATATAGTTTAACGGTGCGCCATCTGGCAACAAGCCGCTGTTTGTGTGGTAGTTGATAGCAAAGCAGAAGCTAAAAGGATTGCTTTCCTCGCCTAAGTTCAATTTGGGGTATAGGCCGCTATCCCAGTACCAGGGACCGGAATTGCTGAATTCCCAACCATTGTCCTCATATGTAGAACGCAAGGTTAGCTCGGCAGCAGCCTTTATAGCACCCTTCATTTTGCCGGGAGCTCTGCTAATGCTCCTTGCTTCGATTATCTCGCCGTTAACGGTAATAGCTTCGTAACAGTAACAACCATCAATGATGTTTTTTCCATAGTCTTTATTTTCCGAAGTAATTTCAATGCCAAAGCTAAGTTTTTCACGGTCATACGATTGTTGCAAGCCAACCACTGCTCCCGTATTATGGCCGCCGCTAATGTCGCCAAAAACATAACAGTTTTTTATGATATTATCGCTTTTGTAGTCGCGAAGTTGCCAGCCTGCCAGCCCGCCGGTATAATCACCGCCACTAACGCTACCCGCAGTATAGCAATTGGTAATGCTGTTTTGTTGGTAAATATTGTTATTTTGCCAGCCTATTAAGCCACCGGTATATTCGCTACCGCTAATATTACCAGTAGTATAACAGTTTTCGATGCTGCCACCATCGCCTATCAGCCCACCGGTTGCTCTTTCGCCGCTAACATTAGCCTTAGAATAACAGTTTTTGATATCTTGCCCAATACCCACCAAACCGCCGATATAATATATGCCCTTAACGCTACCAATCGTATAACAGTTTACAACAGTACCGTATTGTTTACCAATTAACCCGCCAATATAATCATTACCGCTTATACTACCGCTAATATAACAGTTTTCAATTATACCACCATTTTGTTCTCCAATTAATCCCCCCATACAATTCCTCCCCGTAATACCCGCAGCGGCCAACTCTACACCCAGGTTTTTTATCGTTGCGCCTTTGGCATAGCCAAACAGACCTAATATATCATTTTTCCTGTTGTTGATCCATAAGCCGGTAATTTTGTAGCCATTGCCATCTAGACTGCCGGTAAAACTGCCATTGATCCTTTTTGTACCAATAGGCTGCCAACCCAGTTTTTCCGCATTAAGGAATTTGGTCAGATCGACATCATTTCCCAGCATATAATAGGCTGTTAAATCATCGCGTACTGCATGTAGCTGTTGAGCAGTAGTGATAATATATGGGTCGTTTTCTGTACCGCTACCTTCCGGCTCACTTTCCGCCGCCCACGCGAAATCTGTATAAAACTTATCAGAACTTCTGATAATTATCAGCATGAACATTATAGTTAATACCATTATAAAATTAAACAAGCTGTTTTTAAACATTATATCGCCCCTATTCATACTCTCAATTGCTAGTGTGGCAGTTACGGCTTAGCCAAACCTTAACGTTCCTTCCACAACAAAAAAAAAGAGAAATAATACTGATATTATTATATCACGCATACAATACGAAAAACAACAAAAATCCCTGAAACATCAGGACTTCTTGTAACGCATTTTCCATAAAAAACTGGCTGCCATTCAGATATTTAGCAGCCAGTTTTGTGTTACTTTAGCACTTCAAAGTAGCCATACGTTTGAAAAAACAATCCTTGCTATAAATGATATCACATGATATAATATGGCCATACTGATGAAACGGGTGATATGCATGACCACAAAAACTACCAAGTACCATCTGGAAATTCAAACCCACCGCAAAAAC
>WRKD01000139.1 GCA_009778255.1 Bacillota bacterium | reverse complement strand
AGGACATTTTTAGCCTTTGATGGTTTTTATGGCATGACGCGCCGCTGTACGTCCCGAGGCATGGGCAAAGCCGCTGGCTGTGCCGGGGCAATCGAGATTATACGAATCTCCATAAAGACCGCTGGCGTCATTGCCCGTTGCATAAAGGCCGGGAATTGGTTCGTAATTTTCATCTGTTACCTGCATATTACCATTCACTCTGATGCCGCCGATAGTTGTCAGTATACTGGCAGCCATACGGATGGCATAGAAGGGAGGTTTGCTTAAGGGGCGTAGGTATTGAGCTTGTTTGAAATGCTTTTTGTCAAAGCCCTCTTTACAGAATCTTTCGTATTCCCGCAAGGTTTCAATAAGAGCATTGGCATTGACATCGTCAATAGCATATGCGAGTTCCTCAATAGTATTTCCCTTCCAAACTATACCTTCTTCAATGTCCTGTTCAAGCTCTGTTTGAAGATGAGTTAGTTTTTGTTTCCACACAATGAACTCACCTAAGCTTATTTCGGAACCTTCTTCTGTATAGTATTCTACTTGTTCTGAATCTAATATGGCATATACTTTTCCTTTGGGTTGTTTTATAATAGACGAGCCGGCATTCATAAAGCTGAAGCCCATTTCTTCATTAGCGAAACGTTCGCCGCGGTTATTGACCCAAATGATTGGTTGTATTCCTGCGCCGGTGGTATGCGCCGTAAGCATTTTGCCCCAGGCGCAAGGTATATTCATTACACAACCGGGGGCGGTTGTGCCATCGGCGCCCACTTCAAGCGCCATATTCAAGCCATCGCCTGTGTTTTCGGTAGGTACGCATTGACAGGTATGATTTGCTGTCCAATGCTGCCAAGCATATTTTCTTACCATTTCGGGGTTATTGCCAAAGCCGCCGCTGGCTAAAATCACGGCTTTGGCGCCAATAAGCATTTTATTGCCCTCCGCGTCTATAGCCAAAACGCCTTCAACAGCACCGCCATTTGTTAAAAGCTTTTTAGCAGGCGTAGAAGTAAAAATATCTACTCCTGCATTAATAGTAGCGCGTAAAAGCAGCTCTTGCATGCGTTCACCTAAACCTTCGTATCGGTGAGCAGTATTGAGTTCGTTTGGCTGATTAAAAGCAAAGACAAATACATTTACGCATTCTGCCCCTAAATCTCTGTATAACTGAACGGTTTCTGCTGTTTCATAAAGCTGCATACGTACCACATCTGGGTTGGCGCGCTGATGGCTATAATCCATATAGCGGGCATATCCTTCCGCATAAGTGGGATAGTGATCAAAAGGTGTGCCGGTAAACTTAGGTGGCGTTTTGCGCTCCTGTTGTTCAATAGAATTAAAAGCCGTTAAATCTTCCGTATAAATGGATGTTCCGCCGGTATTTTCCATCTTTTCTAATAATGCGACCTTTAATCCTCCTTCTTTGGCAGCTGTATAAGCGGCCATTTTGCCTGCTGCCCCACCGCCGACTACGACAATATCGTATTCTGCGTCAAAAATATATTTGGTAGACATATAAACTATACCTCCCTGAATTTGTTGTCTTTAATGCCAGTTAAACAAGGTTTTTAAAAGCCGCCGTCAATGCGGGAACAATTTTATAAAGGTCGCCAACAATACCATAGTTGCAGTTTTTAAGTATTCTGGCTTCCGGATCATTGTTGATAGCCACCACGATTTTTGCGTCGCGAACGCCGGCTAAATGCTGCGGTTGCCCCGAAATTCCTATAGCTATATAGAGTTCGGGCGCAATTTGATTATGAGTTGAACCCACTACGCGATGAGTGGGTAGCCAGCGGACATCATCGCAAATAGGCAATGTACAACCAATTTCGGCTTGTGCTGCTTGCGCTAATTCTTCGATCAGCTTTATATCGTTTTTAGCTTTGATTCCGGAGCCAACACTTACTACGCGGGCTGCGGTCAACAGGCCAGCGTTGCCTTCCGGCTCGATGATTCCTTTCAACTTAATATGAGCCGCGTTTTTTTGTTCAATGTGTTCTATCGCCACAGCTTGCGTTTGGGGTTTTTCCAGATCATCCCCAATAAAAATACCAGCTATGACGCCAGCAGTTTTGATATCTTCTAAAACTTTATCATCTGCCATGGAGCGGCTTGTAATAATAGTATCGCCGCATACGGTTATGGCACGTACGGCGCCTATTATAGCAGCGTTTTGCTTTGCGGCTACTGCAGCCAGCAATACACGGCTAGAAGGCATATCGGAAGCCAGTATCAGGCGGGGTTTTATATCGGCAGTTACTTCGGCGAGTAATGCGGCATAAGCTTCTGCGGGAATGCCCGAAGCCGGCTCTAAGTTTAGCACCCGTTCAAAACCCCATGTTGCTACTGTTTCTGCTAAAGAAGGAGAACCGACAACTACTGCTATAACTTGTTCACTCAGGGTGCGGGCAGCCATCAACATGCCGCCTACCCGGCGTTCATCTGTAATAATGATCAAACTTTTCATACTCATAAGTCATTTACTCCCCAAACTTCATTAAAAAACAAGTGTGCTTAAGCATTTATCAGTTTATAGCACTCCCTCTGTATGAAGGGCAGCCATAAGTTCTTCGCAAGCGCATACTGGGTCGTCTCCCTTAATGAGTACTGCGGGAGGCGTATCGGGGAAGCGTGTTTTTAGAGAAGATACAGTGGTAAATGGTGAAGAAAAACCAAGCTCTTCTAAAGTAAGCTTTTCCATAGGCTTTTTACGTGCTGTAAGAACTTGCTTCATACTAGGTTCATTTTTTTCAGATTGAGTCGCCATTGCCGCAAGCACCAATGGAGTATTCACTTCCAGTACTTGCGATACGCTGCCAAGTTTTCGCGTAACCTGAATACAGCCTTCTTGAAGCTGGGCAGCGGTAACGCCGGCCAAAGCCGGCCGACCAAGTTGCCCGATAAAGGCGGAAACCACGCCATAATCCCAAGAAGAATCGCCGATGATTATTACTTCGGCATCGCCTAGGTGCTTAACTGCGGCAGCTAATATAGCTCCCGTAACCGAGCTGTTTACTTCGGTAAGAGCATCGGTAATTACAGTGGTTCGCGTAGCTCCTCTGGCAGCAGCCCAAGCTAAATCGCCATCGCCTATTGTTAAAGCGATTATTTCATCTCCCGAAGCCAAGGCGGCGGCAATTTCCATAACAGCTGGGTCGTCATCATTTGCCGACATTTTTACTCCCGGCCACTCTATGCTGCCATCTGCTTTTACCAGAGCGTCTTGCGGGTTTCTTAACCATTTGAATACTGTGATGACTTTCATGAATTTCTCCTTAACTCTTGAATTAGTGGGCTGTTTGACCTGCATCTAGAGTAACAATTGAGCCAGCCATGAAAGAGGCCATGGGAGAAGCCAAGAAAAGTACGACTCCGGCTATTTCTTCCGGTTCTGCCCAGCGATTAACAAAGTTGAAACCTTTGACCATTTCGCAGAATTCCGGGTCTGCCAGCCAGCCAGCGGTCATTTCTGTAGCCGTTAAGCCTGGGGCAATTAGGTTGATGCGCACATTCTCTTTTATGTATTCTATGCCCGCAGCTCTGGTGAGTCCCGCTACAGCGTGTTTAGCCGCTACATAAGGAGCCATACCAGGATCTGCCACAAAACTGACCATGGAACCGCAGTTTATGATGGCGCCGCCGCTTTCTTGCTTACGCATAATAGGTATTTGATACTTCATGCAGAGGAATACCCCTTTAACATCAACATCCATTATTTGTTGGAAATCTTCTTCAGTCTGATTGACTAAATCAGTTGTTACCGGTAATAAGCCGGAATTATTAAATGCAACATCAAGGCGGCCGTATTTGGCTACAATAGTATCCATGAGATTTTTTACATCTTCAGTAACACTAACATCGCATTTGATAAACATGCCTTCTCCACCGATCTTTTCGATTTCATCTAATGTTTCTTTGGCATGACTACGCCCGGCTATAATAACTTTAGCACCCTGTTCCGCAAACATTAATGCCGCTGCTTTTCCAATTCCCGATCTGCCACCTGTGATGAGAACAACTTGACCAGTAAAATCCAATAGGTTTTTAGACATATTTCTCCTCCTTATAATGTATTTATAATACACATATTATACATTACGTTGTATAGTGTATTATTTGACATAATTATACTTTAATAGGTATATGGTTGTCAAGAATAACCTTGCTATCTGATTAATTATTTTTACTGTTATAAACATATAATAAATATAAGCGGTATCCATATGTCTGGATACCGCTTATATAATAATTCAGTATTTCAAATTAAAAGATCATGCTAAAATAGATATTGGTCTGACCTTATTATTGGCATATTTATACTTGAATATGGACATCGTCGTCATCGGTGTCGTCGTCTGTATCTTCATCTGTATCTGTATCTGTATCTTCATCTGTATCGGTATCTTCATCTGTATCTGCATCGCCGATTGCTGCAGTTGTTACGATCATGGTACGGGTAGCTTCATCATAATCCACACTGAAGCCTACCAGAACGCCTATTTCTCTCAGTTGGAAGTAATTACTGCCGCCTATATTATAAACTTTGATGCCTTCCGCTTTTACTTCGTTCACCAGCAGGATCTGCTTACTGGGCGTGCAAGTCTCACTTTTGTCTTCGCCAATTACTAAATCGGTATCTAGAGGTTCATAAGCGGCGCCGGTAGTGACGATCATATTTGGTTCAGCGTAATCAACGTTGAATTGGGAACCGCTGTCAGTTAATAAAGCGGCTAAATCGCGTAATTTAAAATAATTAGAACCGTCAATGTTATAAACATCGGCTTCAACAAGCTCGCCGTCTATTTTTAGCGGTTGATTGGATACTTGTACTTTTTCCGCATCCGGTATAACGAATACTGGCAAAGTTTCTGCATCTTCGGTTTCTGCATCATCGACGACTTCCAGATCAGTGTCGGTATCGGTGTCGGTGTCGGTGTCGGTATCGGTATCGGTGTCGGTGTCGGTATCTTGTTCTGAACCATCGTCTGGCGGTAATATGGCTGAAGCAGCCACTGCGCCAAAACAGAACAACAACGATAAGGCCATTACAACAACTAACAATAGGGTTAATTTCTTTTGCATTATAAAACCTCCTCAAAATTAATAATTATTTTTTTTCATAACCGGCCGCCTGTTGTCGGCATATTACTATTCTAGCACATCTGAACAGCCTTGACAAGCATTGTTTATGTAAAAAAATGCAAAAGATATATTTTTATGGTGCTTTTATCGGTAATTCAAACTAAAGGAGCAGGAAAAACGTATTATTTGTTTATTAAGAGTTTTTCAAAAAAATTATTTGTTAATTGATAATATACGCAAATGAAGTTCTCCGGCTGGTACTGTTACGGCTACTTCTTTACCCGCCGGATGCCCTAATAATGTTTTGCCTACCGGGCTTTCATTGGATATTTTACCTTCAAAAGGCTTTGCCTCTACCGAACCTACAATCTGGTAACGCATTTCTTCGTTGGTATCTAAATTAAGCAAGGTAACAGTACTGTATTCAGAAACGACGTCTATATTTACGTCTTTTTCATCAACTACGCGTGCATTTTTAAGTTTTTTCTCTAAAGCCAATATAGAGCCTTCAATAAAGGCTTGTTCATTTTTAGCGTCTTCATATTCGGAATTTTCGCTGATGTCTCCGAATTCTATGGCTTGTTTTATGCGGCCCGCTACCTCTTTACGGCGTACAGTTTTTAGGTGTTCCAGTTCTTCTTCAATTTTATGCAAACCCTCAAGAGTAATTAAAACATCTTGCTCAGCCATGTTTAGCCCTCCTTTTTAATATGCATATTATTGGCAGATAATGCGCTAACAAGCACCCCTGGTAAGGGAGTGCTTGAACGGAAAGCAGTATAAAACTATATTGCTTTAGAGCAATTATATTCCCTGTAAAGTTAATTGTCAATACCCATTCAGTATATGATGCCCTTAAAATATTTCTATAATAGATTGCCCTAATATATAAGCTGTGTTAAAATGAAGGGTATCTTCGAGGATTATGAAGTAGTTTTATTGCGGTGTGGCGGATTATTATATTATTATAGAAAAGCAAAAGGGGATATATATGTTTGGTGTAACGGTAAACAGTCTGGCGGTAATAGTGGGCTGCGGTTTGGGTTTGCTATTAGGAAAAGCCGTGCCGCAGCGTGTGGGTAAGCTGGTGATGCAAGGGTTTGGTCTAGTGATTTTATATATAGCGTTTAGTGGCGCTTTGGCGGGGCAAAATACCTTGGTGCTTATTCTTTCTATTGCATTTGGCGCGGCAATTGGCGAGTTATTAGATTTAGACGGCAAGCTAAATCGTTTCGCCAGCCGGCTGGAGCGGCGTTTTAGCAAAGGTGAGCAACAAGGTGGTTTGGCTGAAGCTTTCGTTACCACTACCATCATTATGTGTACAGGCGCTTTAGCCGTTATTGGCCCTTTGCAAGCCGGACTTAATGGAGACAACAGCCTTATTTACGCCAAAACCGCAATAGATTTTATTGCCGCAATTATTTTCAGCACTACTATGGGCATTGGCGTGGGCTTTACAGCAATCAGCCTTTTTGTCTATCAAGGTTTTTTCGCAGTAGCGGGAGGCTTGCTTACCCCTGTGCTCAGCGAGTATGCTATAGCGGAAATAACCTGCGCCGGATCGGTATTGCTTATTGGTTTAGGTTTGAATATGCTGGGTGTGACAAAGCTGAAAATTATGAATCTATTGCCGGCAATATTTATGCCCATGTTGCTTTGCTTGGTTATAAAAGCCTGAAGTTGCGGGTTAAGCATAGAGCTTTTTCACGATCAAGCGTGTAAGGGACAAGGGCAATAGTTTTTGCAACAGATAAAAAAGTTGGTATTTTATGCCTATGGTGTAGAAGAGACGCACATGTTTTTTTGTAGCGAGAACAGCTATTTTTTTTGCCACATAAATAGTTTCCATACCATTTTGTTCATCATGTTCCATCACATTCAACGAATGCGTCGCTCTTTTTGTATACACGCTATCGACGTTTGAGATTTTTTGCCGTGCGGCGCTAAAAGAGCTTTTTGCATCTCCCGGTAGCGCAGCTGTAACGCTCACACCGAAAGGCTGTGCCTCAAGTGCCAGAGCCAAAATCAGCGCATTAAGAGCGGCTTTTGAGGCGCTGTAATAAGATTGAAAGGGTAGAGGAATAATACCCGCCAGGGAACTTACCGCAATTATGCGCCCTTTATTTTTTCTTAAAGCAGGTAAAGCATATTTTATACAGGAGCAAGCGCCGAATAAATTTACCGCAAATTGTTGTTCTGCTTGTTTGATTTCTGTATCTTCAATAGAGCCGGATATACCAAAGCCGGCATTACATACAAGAAGATCGAGCCTATTTTCTATATCGTTTATGTGAGTAAAAGCTAAGCGAACTTCTTCTTCATTACTAATATCACATGGTATATGATAAAAAAGACCGTCGCCATGTTGGCGAGAAAGATGATATACTATATAGCCTGCCTGTTCAAGCTGTTTGGCAGCTTCCAAGCCTATGCCCCGCGAAGCGCCGCTGATCACCGCTACTTTTTTATAAGCCATGTTCGACCAACACCTTTTTAATAATATCTGCAGCTTCGTCTAATAACGCTTCGGTATGAGAAGCCATATAGCTGGTACGCAGCAAACATTCGCCCGGCGAGGTAGCCGGAGGCAGCACCATATTTACATATAAACCTTCGTCGTAAAGGCGTTTGTTTATAAGCATGGTTGGTTCCTGCTCATAGGTATAAATGGGGATAATGGGGGTAGCGCTGGTACGTATCTTAACATTGCGCTGGGTAAGAGCTTCTCGCATATAGGAAGAAAGCTGTAATAGACGTAAAGGTAATTTTGGAGTTTCTTTAAGTATGCGTAAGGCTTCTAAAGCTGAAGCCGCAGAAGCGGGAGTGATAGAAGCACTAAAAATGAAGGGACGCGAGGTATGGCGGACATATTGCGCCACCCTTCTACTGGTGGCCATAAAACCGCCCAGACTTGCTAAAGATTTTGAGAAGGTGCCCATAATAATATCGACTTCGTCTGTTAAATTAAAGTGAGAAGCCGTACCGCGGCCGCCTTGGCCTAATACGCCCAGGCTGTGGGCGTCATCTATCATGATGCGCGCCCCATATTGTTTACTGAGTTTTACAATGTTTTCTAAATCGCAGATATCGCCACTCATAGAAAAAACACCGTCTGTAATTATTAAAATGCCTGCTCCGTCAGGTATGCTTTGCAATACCCTTTCTAGATCGGCCATATCGTTATGACGATAGCGTAGCATTTTGGCATAGGAAAGCTTACAGGCGTCGTAGATGCTGGCATGGTTTTCGCGATCACAAACAGTATAATCTCCCCGTCCTGCCAATGCACTGATAATGCCCAGGTTTGATTGAAAACCGGTAGAGAATATTACCGCATCTTCTTTACCGGTGAAGGAAGCCAATTCTTCTTCTAGTTGCACATGCAAATCTAATGTGCCGTTTAAAAAGCGCGAACCGGAACAACCGCTGCCGTATTTGTCTACAGCGCGCCGCGCCGCTTCTGTTACGCGTGGGTGAACAGTTAGACCTAAATAGTTGTTTGAGCCAAGCATGATACGCCGCTTACCTTCCATAATAACTTCTACATCCTGACGCGATTGCAGGGTATGGAAGTAGGGATAAAGCCCGGCGGCCATAGCTTCGTCTACATAATCGGTATTGCATTTAGTAAAAATATCCAAAAAATCACCCCCTAAATAGTATAGGTAGTAAATAAAACTATAAAATTCAATTAATATGGTATCAGGTTTTACTTTAATTTACAAGCATAGTGATATAGATTAAGATTAGCTTAAGAAAATAATAAAAAGGGCGCTGGGCTATTTCGCCCAGCGCCCTTTTTATTATTTTCTTAATACTTACCATAGTTTTCAGCA
>WRKD01000138.1 GCA_009778255.1 Bacillota bacterium | reverse complement strand
CGAAGATACGGCAGGCGTTTTGTAAAGAAACATCTTGTAAAATATCGCCGGCTAAAAAAGGCAGGGTTTCTTCCGCAATATTACTAAGCAAGCGGTGTTCTGCTACGCTTCTTGCACAAAGCGGATCATTATCCGCCGCTAAAGCCTGGGCAGCCCCTAATTTTATAGCCGCTATAGCCAAAATGCCGCTGCCGCATCCTATATCCAACAATTTACGGCTTAAAAGCGGCTGTTTTTCTAAAAGTTCTAAAGCCAGCGCCGTTGTAGCATGATCGCCGGTACCAAATGCTTGCCCGGGAGAAATCAGCACAGCTTTTCTTTCAGCAATAATACTTTTTGTGCTCCAATATGGCTTGATCAATAAAGAGCGCCCTATATAAAGTACGGGGAAAAATTCACGCCATACCTGCTGCCAATCCAGCTCGGGCAAAGCTATGCTGGTGATCTCAAATATTTCTGTATGCTGCGGGCAAAGAGCAGCGATATCCTCATAGAGGGCTTTTAATGGTATATGTACCGGAAAAAGTGCATGCAAAGCTACGACGCCGGTTTCAATCACTTGGCCGTCAAACACAGAAGCATCCCAATCACCCTTAGCTAAATGCTCGGCTATAATAGAAGGGTCTTCTATTTCCAAGCCCGGCGCATTATGTGCGTATAATACCATGGTCAGGGCTTCTTCCCATATTTTGGGAGCTTTAATAGTAAGCTTTTTATAATTCACAGTACCGGCTGACATTGCGGGCAATAATACACATTGCCGCCTAAATAAGATTTTCGTATAATAGCGCTGCCGCATACCGGGCAGGGTTTTGTATATGTTCTGTTTGAAAGTATGGTAGGATAACCACCCGTTTGCCCAAATAAATCTTTTTCTGTATCGCGCCCGCCCCCCTGTGTCATAGCCCTTAGCGTTCCCTTCACACTCTCAAAGAGTTTCATCATATCTCCTTCACGCAAGGCTAGCATTTTTGTTTGTGGATTTATATTAGCTCTAAATAAAATATCTTGCAAACAACCATTACCCAACCCAGGTATACGCTGTTCTGTTGCCAACAGCGCCTTGGAGCTTAATTTGGGGCCGCCTTCGCGAATAAGGGCGGCAAAATATTTTTCACTAAACGCTTCCGTAAGCGGACTGGGTTTTTCACTGGCTATTTTATAATAGTAATTATCGTTCTCACCTTCAACATACGCCTCTATACCGCCATACATTTGCACTGTACACATTAAGGCGCTGCCATCGTCGAAGCGTATCAACATTTGATGTTTATCCGGCGCTTTATCCTCCGGTTTTAAATAACGCGCATGTATACCATCATGCAGCAATATACGCTGCGACCCGGCTAAAATCTCCACCTGCCCGCCCAATGATCGAGCACCCGTAATTGTATGGCCTGAAAGCAATTGATCATATGTTGCAGGATCACCTCTATACCACGCCAAACCATGAGGAGAAGTAGCTGCCTGCGTTTCTATGATGGTTTTTCCGGTTAAAGTTTTTTCTATCTGCGCAGCCAAAACATGGCTTTCCGGTATTTCCAGCATATTTAACACCACCTTAACAAAAAACTGATAGATAGTATCATAATACTACATGCCATAATAAAAGACAAGAACTCCATTGATTTTATCTCTAAAAATATCTATAATACTCATATCAAGAATACTCCTTGCCCGTAGTAAACGGGTGAGAACATCTTTGGCTAAAGGAGCCTATTCAAACCCATTCTGGCTCATGACTCCTGGCGCCAGACTCCTTGGTTTGCGGGCGAAGCCCGCCCTATGCTATAAGTCAATTTTTAGCATAGTTATATTACTTTAAGAAGGTGAGGTAAATCTGTAAAAAACACCGGATCATGATGTTTTATTGCTTAGGCGCACTTTGTGCGGCAGCAGTGTTGCTAATCGCGGCTCGCTGCAGTATGGAATTTGCCGAATGGTATGCCGTTCATATATTCCCATTTTTCCCTAGTGTGCTGGGCAGGCTTTTCTCATTTCTGCCCTTTTCCGTTTTTGAGCTGCTACTGATACTAGTATGTTTTTGGTTATTACTGCTATGCGCCCGCGTATTCTTGCACCTGATCAGGGGTTTTATGGCAAGCCCTGCACCTCATTCGCGCCTTAAAATCAATGCGCCAGGTTTAGCTGCTTTATTATGTACTTTAATGTTAATGTTTACGCTTACCTGCGGTATAAATTACAATCGCGCTCCCTTAGCCACTGCTTTAGGGCTGGAAGTTCATCCTGCTACTACGCAAGAATTGAAGCAGTTGTTTATGCTCTTATGTGCAGAAACAGAGGCCACGAACGCAAGTATTAAAACAAATGCCGCAGGGCTTTTTGAGCTGTGTGAAAAACCGCAAGAAAATAGCCGCGCCGTTATGAAAGACTTAGGCGAAGCTTATGCTTTTTTTAATACCTACTACCCCAAACCAAAACCGCTAGTTTGCTCAACCATACTCTCTTATTTACAACTGGCCGGCATCTATTCCCCTTTCACTATAGAAGCAAATTTTAACCGCTTTATGCCGCCCGGCGATTTACCTTTTACCATCTGCCATGAGCTGGCTCATCTTTGCGGCTTCGCCCGGGAGGATGAAGCCAATTTCATATCCTATATTGCTTGTAAAAACAGCGGCAACAGTGATTTTTATTACAGCGGCTTGCTCAATGCCCTTAGCTATGTGCTAAATGCATTATACGACGATATCCCGCTGGCAGAATATCGTGAGATTATAGCCTGTTTACCTTCGCAAGCACGGAAGGACATGCGCTTTAGCGCCAATTACTGGCACAAGTATGCCGGACCGGCAGCAGAGTTTTCCAGCCAGGTAAACAATGTGTATCTGCAAGCCAATAATCAGCCGGAAGGCATTAAAAGCTATGGCCGTATGATAGATTTACTGCTGGCATACTATTTTTAAGCTTGAGATTGCAGGAAAAAAAAATGATGGGTAACGGCAGCGTCGTTCCCCATCATTTTTATGTAGCAAATAATCATTCATTTATTCACTGTACTTCATTCTGGGTGACCAGCAAAGATTATTTATAAGCGTTTCCCAATTCAAAACCGCTAACAATTGATCATCCTCTTCCTCTACAGGCGCTACGTTATTAAAGGGATTGGCGCCGTCTAAAACAAACCTAATTTCATATAATTCATCATTATAAATATAGGTCATCATCGCTTCTCTCTCATTAAGAGGATCTCTTAAAAGTGTGACCGTATCGCCTGCACAGGCATCTTCAACAATCAAGCTATCGAGTTCAGATTCAGGTTTTGACCACATATTAAGATTTGTTATGCCTTCAGGAATAGTAATTTGATAGAAATATTCTATGCCAAAGTTTACCGTATTGCCTGCCTTTACATTTGCAATACTAAGCGGGTAAAAGCCATTTTTACTTAATAGCACTTCATAGGCTGCGTCATTAGCGAAAACAGTAAATATATTATCTGCCCCAACTTCGGCAGGCATAAAATCATATACAATGTCATCCTGATATATACTAAGGGCGCATTCGGTATTGATACCGCCCACTGTAATTGATTTTAACGGTACAGCTAAGTCAAGTGGTTCGGTAAAAGTATTTGGCGCAAAAGTATAGCTCATGCCACCTTTAATCGCATAAATATAGAGAATATTAGTTCCTTCCGGCACATAAAACTCGCAATTATCGCTGAATTCACCTACTTCGCCATATAAGAAATTCGTTTGTAAATACTTGATCGTTACTTCTTCTATACCTACGAAACTGATACTCACTTTCAAGCCTGTAGGTTCGCCCGGCCCACTGCCATCTAGTGTCCACTGTGCATATAGCTTTATATTGGAGTTAATAATGGTGGAAAAATCCCATTTATCTCCACCAACAGCAGCGGTAAACCAGCCATTAAAGATGTAACCTTCCTTTTCTGGCTGTGGGGGAGCACCCTCGGAATAATTCTTTTGGAAGCTCTCTTCATTATCCAGAATATAGGTTACTTTATATACATTTGTTTTTGGTATACTTGTTTCGCCACCACTTTTATCTTTTGTATCGGTTTCGCGTTTTTCTCTATCATTATCTTTATCATTATCTTTATCTGTTACACGGGTATCTGTAGTAACTTCACTGGTATTCTCTGTTTTTTCTACCACCACAGAGTTCTCTTCTTTATTTTGGTTTTCCCATTCCGCAAGGGGGATATCTTTATCGCTATTATCTTTATCCATGGTTTCTGTGATAACAATATCAGCTTCATCTTCGTTGATATCGCTTGTTTTATTATTAGCCAGCGGGGTATTAATTCCTGAATTCACAGCAGCATCCGTAATGTCGTTTCTAGATACGATAAGATCGCTTTCCGTATTATTTTGGTTTCCCACAACTTCTTCATCTTTTTGTTCAAAATCAGTATCGAGATTATCTATATTTTGTTCATTATCTGAAAGAAAACTTTTCTTTTCTGCCGATATTATCGCAACCAGTAAATCATTGACTGTCATTTTTACCAGTTCATCTATAGACATAGATTGATCGAAGATAAACAACTGTTCCGCTAGCTTAAGTTTTCCGGGAGACACCCCCAAAGCAATGGCTTTTTTACGGTATTCCTCGCTGCAGGCATCAAGTTCAACTAAATTAAGCATACCCTGGTCTGCCAGGGCAATTCTAATAGCAGTTAGATATTTTTCCGTTTTGTTATTTCCTTTGCCCGATATCATAATAGAAACTGCCGCTAAATCGTCTAAACTCGATATATACCCTTGCTGTTTAGCTTCATTAAGTAAGGCTATAAGCGCATCACCCGGTTTTCCTTTGAGTTTTATTCCTTGTAAAAGTATAGCGCCTTCTTCATTTAAGGGATTTGCCGCCTTCAATCTATTAATATTATTAAAAACCAGCTCTATGCTAGGGTTGATATCTACATAAGCATAATAATTCTCCGTATTCCACAGCCAGGCAAAGCTGCCCAAGGATATAGCCAGTATAAGACAAGCAGCTATAGCCGCAACCCGGGTATAATAAGCCACAGGTTGAATAAGGGGCCGGATTTCAATTTCCGTACCTATGGGCTTAGATACATAACCACGGACAAATTGAAAACAACCATCCCGGTCCATTACATAGGAGCCGCCGCGTTCATGACTCATTATCAAGGCCTTCATAGTAAATAATCATCCCCCTTCTGGCACAAAAAAGACCGAAATCTTTAATGTTTTTTCTATATACCTGCTCATCATCGTCTTCGTTGCTCTTTTTCCTCCCGGATAACGTTTTCGTCACTTCCGCCAAAATTGCATGTGAATATGGCAATTCCGAGTAATTAGAGCGCCCTTAACAGAGTTTTGACAAATTGCTTTTTTAGCCGCTATCGTCAACATAATCTGCCAGCAAGTTATAATCCCCAATTCTGATAATTAGGGATGCTAATATAAAAGTTCGTGCACGCTCCAGTGTTTTGGGAGATAACCCTGTAACTTCAGCAACAGCTTTGATGGGGAAATAACGCTTAATTTGAATAGTCTGTACTATATCTACAGTTTGGCATATTATCTTGATAGCCATTTTATATTCATCACGCAGTTTACGATGTTTGGGGGAATTTTTAGCTAAAGACTCCATTGTTATACCCCAATCAGATAATTCCAATTTAAACTGCTCAATCTCATCCAGTAATTTTTCTTGTTTTTGATCGGCATAATATGTGCGAAAAGCTATTTGTTCCATAGCCGCCGATTGACTTGTTGATTCTCCATCTACATTCTCTTCTAAATAAACTGTCTTCCCTTCATGCCTATATATTGTACGTATTTGATCGATAATGCGTGTGCATATGACACGATTAGCAAAGGGGAAGAAATGCCCCTTTGCTGCGTCAAAATTCTTTATAGCTTCATAAAAAGCGATCATGGCTACACTGAACAGTTCTTCTCGCCGTTCATAATCTGAGCGAAGAGAATACTTAGCAACACGGCTTTGCAAAAAGGGGCCAAAATCTTTAATCAACTGCTCCATCTCGTATTCCGACTCTTTGGCCTTCATAACCCTGTCATCTAAAACGGCAGCCTTTTCAATTATTTCTGTCATTCTTTTCCTCAATATAAATTAATAAATAGAGTTTTACAGATAACATATGGATAATATTTATGAAGGTGCTAATAATTGTTATAAAAGATTATCACTAAAAATTATATCACAGTTGACAGTGGGTTTTCAACAGTTTTTTTAAATTAATTGCAATTTTATAAAATTTTCTTGATTTTTCTTATAGCAGCACTTATTTATGAGGTTCATCAGAATCTTGGCATAATTTATACTGCCTTAGTATATTCAGCCTTAATACACAAAGGCCGCAACTAACGATATCTATCGTTTAGTGGCAGCCCTGAGCAAGTTAAGGACACCTCTAATACCCACTCATCACCATCTTCGCTGCCCTTTTTTCGCCTAGACTGCGGTGTCTTCGCTTCACGCAGCTTTTGGCTACGCTTCAGCTCCTCCGCCTTGCTAGGCGAAAAAATTGCTAATGAATCTGGTAATTCGGAGTAAATCGAGGCGCCCTTAATTAAACTATAATAAAAATTTATTTTACTTCTTCATCAAGCGCCATGCGCTTAGATACAAGAACCTTAGCTTCATAGCAGGCGAAAACCTCATCAACACGCTTTTTATCTGGTTTAGGGCCAAATAAACTAAACACAGGCACTATAATAAGTCCTGCTACCATGGCAATGGCGCCGGCGTTAATTGGCGAACCGATGAAGGGAAAAAGCATATTCGCTACCGTAAGGCCAACACCGCTTGCAAAGCAAGCCCATACAGCAGCACGGGTAATTCTACGGCTATACAGGCCATATAAAAAAGGAGCTAAGAAGGAACCAGCCAGCGCCCCCCAAGATATGCCCATTAGCTGCGCGATGAAAGTAGGTGGATCTAAAGCGATTATTACCGATACTAACACAAACACCACTATCAACACTCGTATACACAACACTTTCTGTTTTTCATCCATTTTTTTTATAAGCGTGCCATGCAAGAAATCTAGAGTTAAGGTAGAGCTGGAGGTCATGACCAACGCCGCAAGGGTCGACATAGACGCCGACAGTACCAATACCACCACTACGCCAATAATTATATCTGGCAAACTGGAAAGCATATAAGGTATTATGCTGTCGAAAGCCACGGCACCATCGGCACGATAAATAGCGGGATTATCGAAAAGACGGCCGAAAGAACCTAAAAAGTAAGAACCACCGGCAATTATCATAGCAAATAATGTAGAAATAATAGAGCCGCTGATAATGGCTTTTTCATCCTTTATGGCATAGAATTTATGTATCATTTGAGGTAATCCCCAAGTTCCCAAAGAGGTCAAAACTATTACACCCAGCAAATTAAGAGGGTCTGGCCCGAAGAAAGAAGTGAAAGCACCTGGCTGACCGGCAGTTATGGCAATATCACTTTCAAAATGGGCTAGTTTTTGCATGGCGGAAAAAAATCCACCCTGACCATTGAGTACCGTAACAATCACCAATGTAATACCACCCAGCATTATTATACCCTGAATAAAATCAGTAACGGCTGTAGCCATATAGCCGCCCAATACCACATAAAGACAGGTTAAGGCAGCCATAACTATAACACAAGTTGTATAAGGGATATCAAATGCCATGCCAAAGAGCCGGGAGAGGCCATTATAAACCGAAGCAGTATATGGCACTAAAAAGATAAAAGCAATGGCCGAAGCAACTATTTTTAGGGCTTTGCTATCATAACGCTTCCCAAAAAATTCCGGCATAGTGGTGGAACCAAGATATTGCGTCATAATACGAGTACGGCGGCCAAGCAATACCCAAGCCAGTAAGGAACCGATAAAAGCGTTGCCTAAGCCTATCCAGGTAGCGGAAACGCCATATTTCCAACCAAATTGTCCGGCATAGCCAACAAAAACTACGGCAGAGAAATAAGTTGTTCCATAAGCAAAAGCAGTAAGCCATGGCCCCACACTGCGGCCGCCTAATACAAAACTCTCCACATTTATAGAATGGCGGCGAGTCCATAAACCGATAATTATCATCATAACAAAGAAAATCAATAATAAAGATATTTTGATAGCCATATTACTATCCTCCCTAATTTTTTTAGTATTACTAACTCCTAATAAAGGGCGCCTCTAATAAAAAAGCAGGCCGCCCGCGCCAAAAGCACGGCAAAAGCCTGGCTGTTTATTATTATATACCACCATGACACCATCCTCCATTTTTACTACCGTTAACCCAATACTTTCATACCATATTACCATACCTACATACTAAAGTTTAACAAAAAAATCTTACCCTGTCAATTAGTCAGATTTATCTAACTTATTGACAGGGTAAGGTTTAATTATTGTGTTTTAAATATTTTATCGAAAAAACCTCGCTTTTCCTCCTCTACCGGGGTCAATTCACTTAAGCGTCGCAATAATACCTTCTGCTCTGCATTTAAATGGGTAGGCGTTACCACTTTTACCAATACATGCTGATCGCCGCGTCCATAACCGCGCAGTTTGGGAAAACCACGCCCACGCATTCGGAAGGTGGCGCCGCTTTGCGTTCCTTCCGGTATGGCAAGCTTAACATTACCATCGAGAGTAGGAACATCCACTTCGCCTCCTAAAGCCGCTTCGCTAAAGGAAATGTTAAAATCGCATAATACATTATCTCCTTGTCGTTTGAAATACTTATGCGGTTTAACATTTACATAAATAAACAAATCCCCCGGTGGTCCATTGTTAACTCCGCCTTCACCCTCTCCGGCCATGCGTAAACGCGAGCCGGTATCTACCCCCGGCGGTACTTTAACTTTTAGGTTGCGCTCGCGGCGGCGACGACCGCTGCCATG
>WRKD01000137.1 GCA_009778255.1 Bacillota bacterium | reverse complement strand
TAGTAATATTGCGGAAGAAACCCTGCCTTTTTTAGCCGGCGATATTTTACAAGATGTTTCTTTACAAAACGCCTGCCGTATCTTCGCGCCCCATGTGCTGATTTCTAATATCGTAGCCGACGTAATCATTGAAATAGCCGCATTCGCCGCCTCTTTTTTTAAGGCGGGCGGTTGGTGGATTTGCAGCGGAATTCTCTGCGAGAAAGAACAACAAGTTCGGCAAGCTTTGTCTTTTCATGGCTGGCAGGTGTTAGAAAAGCGTGAACGAGAATGCTGGCTGGCTTTTTGCTGTAAGCATGATTAGCCAATAACCTTTGTAGATACTTTTTACACGTTTCGCAGGGATAGCATATAAAGAATGTGTGTTATGGATAAAACATTTAAAATATATAGTTTTGGCTGCAAAGTGAATCAGGAGGAAGGGTACGGCTTAGCTGCTTTGTTTTTAGATCAAGGCTGGCAGGAGGTTCTTTCTGCCGAACAAGCGGCGCTTTATATCGTCAATGCCTGCGCGGTAACACAAACAGCAGAGAAAAAAGCGCGCGCGCTTATTCGCCGCCTACGGCGCGAATATCCTCAGGCAGTATTGGTCGTTACAGGTTGTTATGCCCAAGTTGCGTCAAACCAAATAGCTAAACTTAATGCAGCCGATATTATTTCCGGATTAAATGAGCGGGCCGATCTTCCCAACCTGGTGGAACAGTTTCTGGCGCATGATCAGCCTCAAATCAAGGTTTCTCTTATTTCTCAAAAAACACCTATGACTTCTCTGGGCCACTTGCATCGTCAGAAACGCGCGCGCGCTTATTTAAAAATTGCGGATGGCTGCGGGCAGTTTTGCCATTATTGTATAATCCCGTTGGCGCGTGGTCCCGTGCGCTCCCTACCACAGGAAGAGGCTGTAGCTAAAGCCCGAGAACTTATACAAGCCGGACACAAAGAAGTGGTGCTTTCCGGTATACATATTGGCGCATATGGGGAAGATTTGGCTACAGGACAAAATCTGGCAACTTTAATAGAAAGTATACTTGCGCTTCCCGGAGAATTTCGTTTACGCTTGGGTTCTATAGAACCACAACAATTCAGTACAGAATTATTGCATTTATGGGCTTCAGAGCAGCGGATTTGCCCGCATTTACATATACCGCTGCAATCCGGCAGCGACAAGGTATTGGCTTCCATGAACCGCCATTATAGCTCTGCCGAGTACGCCGCCTTGCTGGCAAAATTACGTGCTAAACGCCATGGCTGCGCTATTACCAGCGATATTATGGTTGGTTACCCCGGCGAAAGCGCCGAAGAATTTCTTACCACATTGTCTTTTTGTGAACAAATGGCTTTCACCCGCCTGCATGTATTCCCCTATTCGCCACGCCCCGGCACTTTTGCGGCAAACCTAACACAGCAAATACCCCGTAATGAAAAGCAACGTCGAGCTGCCCTTTTAGGAGAATTAGCTAAAGAACTAGCCGCCGCCTATGCCCGCTCCTTCATTGGTGAGGAGCTGGAATACTTGTATGAACAGAAAATAGTAATGCAAGGCCAGCCCTATTATAGCGGCCATAGTGAAAACTATCTGCCTTTATTACTCCCCGCTTTCGGCCCACCCCCTATCGGGTTGTGTACTGTGCTAGTATGGGAGTATCGAGATGGCTATTTGTTGGTGAATAAAAACGATAAATGAGAAACCAGCAAAAATTATAAAAATCTAGATTATAGATCCTCCATTTTATCGATGAATGATCTAATTATTTCATATTTTTTCCTATAAACCAAGCAGGTTTATTCTTCTAAAAAGGGCGGTGCTATCCAGGTCTTCTTCTATTCGTAAAAGTTGATTGTATTTGGCTACGCGGTCGCTGCGTGAAGGCGCGCCGGTTTTGATTTGGCCGGCGTTGACAGCTACAGCCACATCGGCAATGGTGGAATCTTCTGTTTCGCCGCTGCGGTGAGAGACTACAGCCGTAAAACCTGCTTTATGCGCCATTTCAATGGTCTGTAGGGTTTCTGTTAAAGTACCGATCTGGTTAAGTTTGATCAATATTGAGTTGGCGCATTTCTCGGCAATGCCGCGGGCTAGGCGTTTAGTATTGGTAACGAATAGATCATCCCCCACTATCTGCAACTTATGACCCAAACGCGCAGTCAATTGAGCCCAACCTGCCCAGTCATCCTCGGCAAGGCCGTCTTCTATAGAGACTATGGGGTATTTTTTTGCTAATTCGGCATAGAAATCTATCATCTGGTCTGAGGTCAATATTCTGCCTTCTCCCGAAAGATGATAAAGGCCATCCTTATAAAGTTCGCTGGCTGCTGTATCTATGGCGATACATGCTTCCTGATAAGGCTTGTATCCGGCTTGTTCTATAGCAAGCACTATGCATTCCAACGCTTCTTCGTTAGAGCTAAGGTTAGGAGCAAAGCCGCCCTCATCTCCAACCGAGGTATTATAGCCACGGCTTTTCAGTACCTTGCGCAGGCTGTGGAAAATTTCCGCCCCTGTGCGTAGGGCGGCGCTCCAGCTGCCTGCGCCCAGCGGCATAACCATAAACTCTTGTATATCCACATTATTGTCTGCATGCTTGCCACCGTTTAAAATATTCATCATTGGTACTGGCAATACACGCGCGTTTACCCCACCTATGTAGCGATAAAGCGTTAGCCCACATTCCGCCGCTGCCGCTTTGGCTACGGCTAATGATACTCCCAGTATAGCATTGGCTCCTAAGTTGCCCTTGTTTTCACTGCCGTCTAAGGCTATTAACTGCGCATCTATAGCTGCCTGCTCCAGGGCACATTGCCCACATAAAGCCGGAGCGATTATTGTGTTGACATTGGTCACCGCCTGCATTACGCCCTTGCCGCAATAGCGCTCGCCGCCATCCCGCAATTCCACCGCTTCATGAACTCCCGTGGAAGCGCCTGAGGGCACGGCCGCCCGGCCAAAGGCGCCGCTAGAGAGCAGAACTTCTACCTCTACCGTAGGGTTACCGCGGGAATCTAAAATTTCTCTGGCATGAATGTCTTCGATTAAACACATAAGATATACCTCCCCAAATTTTTGTTAACAACTGCTCTTGTAGTAGCAGAACAGATTTTTTACATTTACTTGAGCATTATGAGCGGGAACTTCGAATACTCTTCATGAGCGTTCCATTCAGCTATTGAAACAACAACAAAATCATCAATTATTTTGCCGGGTTTGGATTTTTGTAATTCAAATGGCAACTTCTGTGCTACTTTATTGCGAAAGAACTTTCTTTCTGTTTCTCCTGCTTTCAACGCCTCAACTATAAAAACAAATTTTACGGGTTTATTTTTACGCTCAATTTGCAGATAATGAAGGCTATCATAGAATTTGCTAACTATTTTATGGCGTAATTTATCGCTTTTAAGCTGAAAAGCTTCTGGATTGACAGCAGTTTCTATGGTTGCATTTTTATACTCTATAAGATAAATATAGTCATCAGATTCGGCAATCCAATCAATATCGCAAAGTGCTGATTGTGTTTTTTTATACTCATGATGGATTTGGTCAGTAGCCCAAACAGCCGCCGAGCAGTTAATCTGATAGAAGCCATTTTCTTCGACAAATATATATTTGTCCAAAGGCTATTCCCCCTTAATTTCAACCTCGAACACTTTATCTAAAAGCGTGTTATATGAATCAGAAATCGGGTTGTTGTCTATATCCTCAAAAGTATCTTTGCTATCAAGAAGAACCTTTGAATTGGATTTGTAAAAGGAATGGTACTGTAAGTTGCTGTTTTTTGGTTTATTAATTTCCAGGTACTTTGCAAGTACATAGTCATGAGTTGCTAAAAACATTTGTACTCCGGCTTGTTCAAGCTTTAGCAATATATCAACCAGAACCGGTATTAGTTTAGGGTTAAGATTTGCTTCCGGCTCATCCCAAAACAAAACACTGCCATTCGTAAAATACCCTGTTTCTATCAAGCGGAATATCAAGCCAAGCTTTTTGAATCCCTCGGCTACAAGAGCAAACTCCATAAGGGTTCCATCAGGGTTTTTAATATAGAAGCGGTCGCTTTTATATACGACTTTACCGCCGATGATTTTCTCAATCTCATATAAAACAACCTTCATTTCTTCAGGTAAGTTTCTTATTGTAGAAACGCCGGCCTTATTGATGATATCGATCAAAGTAATATCTAAAGGTAGGTTTCGTTGCGAATAATCTTTTTCGAGCCTTGCATGAGTAAGCATATCTTTTGCCGGTATATAAACTGCCGGGTAAGGCTCGTCTGCAGGTCGGGATTGGCGATAATCATAGCCGCTATGTTGTTCGTTAAAACCCCAAATATCATAAGTGTTTTCTTGGCCGTTAATCGTAGATTTTATTGTGATTTCATCTTCTTCGCGTATATCTCCCTTATAGGAAAGCTTTCCCTGATGGGCAATATTAAATAATTCACTATACCTAACATTCTGAAAACACGCCAATATTTTTTCGCCAATAGATATATCATTATGTGAATAGCCCGCTTCATTCATTTTCCATTTACAGGTAGAATAGAGCAATTTTAATAAATGGGTCTTTCCTGTTCCATTTTCTCCTATAAAAACATTAATACCCTCACAAAAATCAATTTTTAATTCATCAAAAACAGTGAAGTTTTTAATTGCTATTCTGCTTATGCCCATGTTGACTGCTCCTCTCAATAACAATAGTAAAATATCAGCCTAACTCTTTATAGTGGTTATTTTTACGGGCGGCGAAGATGGTAATGAGCGGGTATTTTGAGGCGCTCTTATATAAGGAGATGGAAATTTACTAATTCGGCTGCCGGCTTAGAACAGCGTCGGTTGTTCAATATACCGTAAACCGGAGACTATCAAGCTCTTGCCAGTCATCTCATCCGGCTGCTTTAATCCTAAAAGATGCAGCATAGTGGGGGCTACATCTTCCAGCTTGCCTTCACGCAGTTCAACTTGACGCAGGTCTTCATCTACCAGTATGAAGGGTACACGATTGGTAGTATGGGAGGTCATGGGCAGCCCATCTGCATCTATCATGCGCTCTACATTGCCATGATCGGCGGTAATAATCAGAGTTCCACCTGTTTCTTCCATTGCTGCCTGCACTTTACCTAAACAATCATCGATGAATTCCAGAGAATTCACAGTTGCCTCTATATTGCCGGTATGCCCTAACATATCCGGGTTAGCGAAATTGAGTATAATAACATCGTACATTTTGTTTTTCACCCGATCCACCACTGTACTGGTTACTAAAAGAGCATTCATTTCCGGTTGCAGATCATATGTTTTTACATTAGGAGAAGGTATCATTACCCTATCCTCTCTTACCTCAACTTTTTCCATTCCCCCATTGAAAAAGAAAGTAACATGGGCGTATTTTTCTGTTTCCGCTATGCGCAATTGATTTAAGCCATTGCGTGAAAGCACCCGCCCCAGAGTATTAAAAGGCGGATGCGGCGGGTAAGCGACCTCAGTGTTGAATAATGTGTCGTCATAAGCGGTAAGAGTTACAAAAAGTGTTTTGGGGCGGTCTATGCCGCGGTCAAAAAAATCGAAGGTTTTATCTGTAAAAGCATGGCTCAATTCGCGCGCCCTATCCGAGCGGTAATTGAAGAAAATAACGCTGTCCCCGTTTTTAATCAAGCCTACAGGATGCCCGTTTTCACCGGTTATTACATGTGGTTTAATGAATTCGTCGGTATCGCCTTGAGCATAAGAATGACATACCGCTTGCTTGGCGCTTTGCGCCTGTTCACCCAATCCATATACCATAGCATCGTAGGCTAGTTGTACGCGATTCCAGCGCTTATCGCGATCCATGGCGTAAAAACGCCCAATTACCGTTGCGATTTTTCCTAAGCTGAGATTAGTCAGTAGATCTTCCAAGGGCAAGATATACTCCAGCGCCGCCTCGTTATTGGTATCGCGTCCATCGGTAAAGCAGTGGATGTATAATTCTTCTACCTGATGTTGCTTTGCCGTACGAATCAGCTCAAAAAGATGATCTATATGGCTATGTATACCGCCGTCTGATACCAAGCCAATTATATGTAAAGCGCGACCCGGCGCCTTAGCGTTGGTAAAAGCCGAAACAAAAGCCTGATTATGAAAAAAACTGCCTTCGGCTATTTCACGATTTATATGAGTGAAATCTTGATAAACCACCCGACCGGCCCCGATATTCATATGTCCTACTTCACTGTCTCCCATTTGGCCTTCCGGCAAGCCAACATCTAAGCCGGAAGCGCCCAGTGAAGTATGGGGATAAGTGGACCATAAACGGTCGTAAACCGGGGTTTTTGCTAAATCAAGCGCATCTGCCGGTCCATGTTCCGGCATACCCCAGCCATCCAGTATCATAAGAAGTAAAGGCTTTCCGGCAAACATCATTCTTTTACCTCTTTTTCAATTTTTTGCGGTGTTTACTATGGCGGCAAAACCTGCGGCAGATAAAGAAGCCCCACCTACTAAAGCGCCGTCGATATTGGGGCAAGCCAGTAGGGCGCTAATATTATCCGGTTTGACACTACCGCCATACAGTATGGGTATTTCTGCGGCTAGTTCTCCCCATATTTCGGCTAAGCAAGCGCGTAGATGGGCTATAGCTTCCTCTGCATCCTGTGGTGTAGCCACTTGGCCTGTGCCAATAGCCCATACCGGTTCATAAGCAATGGTCAAGCATTTTGTAGCTTCAATTCCTTTAAGGGAAGCCAGAATGTCGTCGTGGAGAATTTGCAATGTTTGGCCATTTTCCCGTTGCGTAAAGTTTTCTCCTACGCAAACAATGGGCTTTAGCCCAGCTTTTAGGGCAGCCGTTGTTTTTAGCGCTACCATATGAGCGCTTTCATTAAAAAATTGACGGCGTTCCGAATGCCCAGTCAAACAGTAGGCGGCCCCTGCATCCAGAGCTTGCATAGCAGAAATCTCTCCGGTATAAGCGCCTTCATTTTCCCAATAGATATTTTGAACACCCAAAACTATCCGGCTGCCCGCGCATAAGCTATGCATTTTACTGAGCAGGGTTATCGGCGGACATATGATAGCTTGCGCGGTATCATGCAGAAGAGGCAAAAAATCTTGTATGAATCTTTGCGCTTCCGCCGCTGTTTTATACATTTTCCAATTCGCGACAATAAGCCGTTCTCTCATATATTATCTCCTATATTATCTCCGGTTTTGCTTAAATGATTAAAACCGCCCAATTGCTTCTACTCCCGGCAGTTTTTTACCTTCCAGGAATTTTAGCATAGCTCCGCCGCCTGTAGAGATAAAGCTTATTTGTTTCGCCACACCAGCCAAATTGATAGCGGCAATACTATCGCCTCCGCCAACTACCGAAAAGGCGTCACTTTCCGCTACCGCCATTGCCACCGCTTTGGTGCCGCTTGCAAAAGCCGGCATCTCGAATACCCCTACCGGTCCGTTCCATATAATTGTGCGGGCTTTTTCAATTTCTGCTTCAAAGATTTTACAGGTGTCAGCGCCAATATCTAAGGCTTGCCAATCTTGTGGTATATTCTGCGGGGTAACGCATTGATATTCGCTATCGGCAGAAAAAGCCTGTGCTGCAATAACATCTACCGGCAAAACAAGTTTTAGGGCAGCAGGACTCGTTAACAGCTCTTTGGCCCAAACCAAACGATCTTTCTCTACTGGGGATCCTTGCATATTGAATCCGTTGGCTGCCAGGAAAGTATTGGCCATGCCGCCGCCTATCAGCAAAGAATCTACTTTATCTAACAAATTTTCTATTATGCCTATTTTATCCGCCACTTTAGCTCCGCCTATGATAGCAATTACAGGACGCTCTCTGCCATCAAGCGCATTGCTTAAGCTGATCAATTCACTTTCCAAAAGAAACCCTGCATAAGCTGGTAAATAATCTGCTACTCCTTCTGTGGAAGCATGGGCGCGATGAACTGTGCCAAAAGCGTCATTTACATAAATATCGGCAAGTTTTGCCAGTTGTTGGGCAAAAATAGGGTCGTTTTGTGTTTCTTCTTCGTGAAAGCGTAAATTTTCCAAAAGTAAAACTTGCCCCTCTTTAAGCGCTGCCGCTTGTTTTTCTGTAACTGGACCAAGACAATCTTTAGCGAAAAGTACCGGCCTATCAAGCAATTGTTGCAAACGAATTGCCACAGGTTTTAAGCTATATTTATTATTAACAACGCCATTAGGTCGCCCTAAATGAGACATGATTATTAGCGCCGCTCCTCTTTGTAACAGATAATTTATTGTGGGTAAGGCAGCTTGCAAACGTGTATCGTCGCTGATCACGCTGTCTTGTATTTTTACATTAAAATCTACCCGCAGCAATACTCTTTGTCCTTGCACATCTGCGTCCCGTATAGTTTTTTTGTTAAACCCACTCATAAGTACCTCCTAAAAACGTGCTGCTATATACAGCAACAAATCTATCACCCGGCAACTGTAGCCCCATTCATTATCATACCACAATACTAATTTTGCCAGGTTATCGCCAATCACCATGGTGGAAAGGGCGTCTACAATTGAAGAATGAGGGTCGCCATTAAAATCTGTAGAAACAAGTGGTTTGTCGCATACGGCAAGTATACCGGCAAGTTCCCGGGCAGCTGCGGCAGATAAGGCAGAATTGATTTCTTCCGCTGTGGTTGGTTTAGCTAGTTCGACAACTAAGTCTACCACAGAAACATTTTGTGTAGGCACGCGCATGGCAAAACCGTTCAGCTTGCCCGTAAGTTCCGGTAGCACCAGGGATACCGCTTTAGCGGCTCCGGTGGTGGTGGGAATGATAGATGCACCAGCCGTACGGGCCCGCCGCAGGTCTTTATGGGCTTGATCTAGAATACGCTGGTCATTTGTATAGGAATGTACGGTAGTCATCAACC
>WRKD01000136.1 GCA_009778255.1 Bacillota bacterium | reverse complement strand
TAGAAGATATTAATGTCTTTGCCTCCTTACAAGAAAGATTCTTCGCTACGCTCAGAATGACAACAAGCGATTTTACCAACAGTATTTATCTACACCCGTTCAAAGAATAAATATTGACAAACATCTATGCGTTGTTTATAATATATATATAGATATTCTTCTATGCGAGGTGTTCTATCTATGGAAAAATATTCAACCGGCGTCAGATTATTTAAGGCGCTGGCCGATCCGGGCAGGCTGATGATCGTGGATATGCTCTCTTGCGGAGAGCTTTGTGCCTGCGTGATATTGAAAAAGTTTGATATCACGCAACCCACGCTTTCCCACCATATGAAGATACTCTGTGACTGCGGTTTGGTCAAAGGCCGCAAAGAGGGCAAATGGATTTATTACTCTCTTGATAAAACAGTTGTGGACGATTTTAAGGCCATACTGACGGAAATAACATCGGCCAAGGTATGCTGTAGCCGCCGAGAAGAGGTATGTTGCGAGGTGATTTGCCGATGAGCGAGGAAAAATTCTGTTGCGGCTTTGCCGGATGTTGCGCCGCGCCAAAAATACCAGTGGTTTCCACAAGCCTTACTGCTCAAGATATACTGGGCGCGTGGAAAGTACGTTTTGGCATCGGCCGCATGGATTATACGGTCGAGCCGGGTTTATATAGCATAGGCCAACCGGATAATGCTTCCCCGGTCTTGGTGAGCGCTAATTATAAACTGACCTTCGATACGTTGAGAAAAAATCTTTGTGCCCTAGATTGCTGGCTTTTGATACTCGATACCAAAGGCGTCAATGTTTGGTGCGCGGCAGGGAAAGGCACATTCGGAACAGAAGAATTGCTTTATCGCATCGAAAAATCGGAGCTTGCAGAAATCGTTACGCATAGGCGGCTGATTCTGCCGCAGCTTGGAGCATCAGGGGTAAATTCAAACGAGATTTTACGCCGTTGCGGTTTTTCTGTAATTTTCGGCCCGGTGCGGGCCGACGATATCCAAAAATTCATAGCATGCGGCTATACCGCCGATCAAGAAATGCGCATAGTTAAATTTACCATGCGGGATAGATTAGTACTGACTCCGCTGGAGCTGGTGACGGCGGCTAAAATATCGCTGATGGTGTTCGGTGTGTTGTTTCTTATTAATCTCTTCGCGGCGCGCCCCTTTGGCATGCGCGATTTTCTTGCTTATACCGCCGCTGTACTGATAGGCACAGTGATAACCCCGGTTTTACTGCCATTTATTCCAGGAAAAGCATTTGCCTTCAAGGGCTGGCTTGTGGGTATACTGGGCACAGCCCTCATCATATGGGCTTATGGCTGGTTTTCAACGCCTTTTTTACTTTTAGGGCTGGGTTATATGCTGGCTTTACCCGTTCATTCCGCCTTCTTGGCTATGAACTTTACCGGCTCATCTACCTATACATCGCCCTCGGGCGTGTTGAAAGAAATGAAAATCGCACTACCCTTAATTATTCTTTCGCTCTTAAGCGGCTTGGTACTGATACTGATAAAAACTTTGGGTGGCTGATGGGAGGAAAACAATGAAACATAAGTATTTAAGTAATGTATCGACGCTTGAGTATAATACTGAAAGATGCCGCAGCTGCGGCCGTTGTACAGAAGTTTGCCCCCATGGCGTATTCGCAATAGAAGAGAAAAAAGCCATCGTTATTGCTAAAGATTCATGTATGGAATGCGGAGCTTGCGCCTTAAACTGTCCGGCTGGCGCTATTGAAGTAAAGGCCGGCGTCGGTTGCGCCTATGCTATCATTCTTAGCTGGTTTAGCGGCAAAGAACCAACCTGCGGCTGTGCGGATGAGGATAACGACGTTTGCTGCGGATAATTTATCTGCTATCCGGCTTGCGTTTTCTACCCTTCCGTAATGTCCCAGCTCTTTAGCAGCCTTTCATTATTACGCCAACCACTCTTTGCCTTTACGCGCAACTCCAGATATACAGAACAAGCCAGCAAGCGTTCTATCTCCTGCCGCGCGGCGCTGCCGATTTTTTTCAGCATAACGCCCTCTTTGCCGATAATTATACCTTTTTGGCTTTCCCGCTCCACATAGATATTGGCCTCCACATACAGGCGGTCATTCGGCCTTTCCTCCATAGCCGCGATGGTCACCGCTACCGCATGGGGTATTTCCTGCCCGGTCAAGGCCAGTATTTGCTCGCGTACCAGCTCGGCCAGGAGTAATTGTTCCGGCTGATCGCTTATCATATCCGGCGGATAATACTGAGGCCCTTGCGGCAGATATTGGTAAAGCATATCTATAAGCAGCGGGCAGTTTTCCCCCGTGGTGGCGGAAAGCGGTATCATTTCCGCCGCGCGAAAGCGCTTGGACCAGGCGAACAATAAAGGCAAAAGAGCGGGCTTTTCCACCAGGTCTATTTTATTAAGCAGCAACAATACCGGAGCTTTTATTTGCAGCAAGCGCTCTGCTATATATTGCTCCCCTTTGCCGTGGGGTTCGCTGACATCCACCACAAACAAAACCACGTCGCAGCTGTTAATGCTTTCCGTCACTACCCGCATCATGCGCTCATCCAGTTTGTGGCGGGGTTTGTGTACGCCGGGCGTATCTAGAAAAACCACCTGCATACGTTCATCAGTTAAAATACCCCGCACCTGATTGCGGGTGGTTTGCGGCTTTTCTGAAACGATGGCTACTTTGGCTGAGAGCAGATAATTTAAAAGGGTGGATTTGCCGGCATTGGGACGGCCGATGAGAGCGGCAAAGCCAGATTTAAACAGCGGCCCGACTTGGTTGGCGGTAATTGGCGTGATTGGCGGCATTGGCATAATAGACCTCTTTAATCATTGGCTGTTACTGCAGAAGGATAGCGGTGATATGATTTTATTTAATGGGCGCCTCTAATTTAATAAAACCCCATTTACCATTAAGTTTTACCGCGGCCAAGCCTTCGGAGAAATCCAGTGCTTCTTCATATTTTGGCCGCACGGCTTCAATGCCTGCGCTATCTACAAAGCCAAATTTACCGCCTAGTATATAACCGCTGCCATCTTCACTCATTGTACCGCCTCTATTGACCCAGGCAAATCCTTCGGAAAAATTCCTGGCGCCGCTATATATTAGCGGCACTACTACTTGGCCCGTTTTGTTTATAAAGCCAATAGTGCTGTTAACACTTTGCACCGCCACCAAACTTTCGCTATAATCCCAAGCCCACTGATAGATAAGCCGTATAACTTCCGTTCCTTCCTTATCTACAAAGCCCCATTTACCGCCCGATATAAGACCATTCTCATCTGCATTTCCGCCAATATTAACCGAAGCTAAATCGTCGTAGAAATCCCAAACATAGTCATACTTTATTGGCACAACCTCTACCCCGTCTTTATCTATAAAGCCTTGTTTACCGTTAAGCTCAACCTTAGCAAAGCCCTCAAAGAAACCATATACAAAATCATATTGTGGCGGCACAATTTCAACTCCAGTTTTGTCTATGAAGCCCCATTTACCGCCTGTTACACCTCCCCATTCATCTAAGTCGCCACCAATATTTACTGCAGCTAAGCCCTCAGAGAAAGCCCAGACAGAATCATATCTAATCGGCACAACTTCATCCCCAGTTTTATTTATAAACCCCCATTTGCCATCAAGTTCAACCTCAGCCAAATCGTCGTAGAAAGACCAGACAGAATCATATTTAGGCGGTATAACTTCAACCCCAGTTTTGTCTATGAATCCCCATTTACCATTAAGTTCAACCACAGTCACATCGTCGTAGAAAGACCATACAGAATCATATTTAGGCGGCACAACCTCAAACCCAGTTTTATCTATAAAACCCCATTTACCGCTTATTACATCTCCCCACTCATCTAAGTCGCCACCAATATTTACTGCAGCTAAGCCTTCGGAGAAAGGAAAAGCAGAATCGTATTTAAACAACACAACTTCTTTACCGGCTTTATCTATAAAGCCATATTTACTTGTTTGATTACCGCTATGCTTGACCAAAGCTAAATCTTCAGAAAAAGAAAACGCATCATCATAAATTAGCGGCACTATTTCAAGGCCAGTTTTATCTATAAAGCCCCATTTACCCGTTTCCCAATCGCCGATACGGACAATAGCCAGGTCTTCAGAAAAACCCCATGCATAATCATATTTAGGTGGCGCAATCTCATAGCCAGATTTATTTATAAAGCCATATTTACTGCTTAATATTTCCCCATCAATATCAACTTCGTTGTTAATACTAACTAAAGCGATATCATCATAGAAAGGTTCTATCGAACTATACTTAGGAGCTACAACATAATGGCCGTCTCTATCAATTAAACCAAATTGATCAGGATAAAGCTCAACCGTTGCCAAGCCATCGGAGAAGGAATCAACCGATAGATATATATGCGGCACAACCTCAATAACCTTATAAGAAGATTTAGATGAATAATTCTTATAAAGAGAAGGTATAATGGCTATTAGTAATGCCAAAACAGCTAAAGTAAGCATGGTATTTTTTTTCATAGAAGTCCTCCCAGTCTACCCAGTCAACAGACAATACCGCATATAACATATGTTCTATATAGGCCGTCAATTCAGGTTATAGCTATGATTTTGGAGTTGTAATCAGTTCATCCTATTCTCTTTCTCGCAACAACTCCACGGGGGCTAGCTTACGAATTTTACGTAGCATAACTTGTGAGCTGAACCACACCGCTATGAACATAAGGGCAATGGCCAGTATTAATGCCTGCGGATCAACAAAATCGGGTATGGCAAACATATCTGAAGCTATGGCGGAAGACATCATATTACTGGATAGTATAGTGAGTGCTATACCAGGGCAGATAGCAACAATAGTCAGCAACCATTGGCTCACATTCAAGGCTTGTAAGCATTGTTTGGAGGGCAAGCCGAGCATCATCATGGTGGAGATTTCACGCTTGAGTTCTTCAAAGCTGATCAAAGAACTGGTATAGATTACGGCAAAGCCTGTAATCATACCAATAAGCGCCATGAAAGCCATCATGGAGACAACTAAGCTCATATATTCCCGCATTTTACCGGTTCGAGCCAGCCGGTTTTCCACCAGCTCTACCTGGGAAGCTTGTTTCAGCTTATTCACCAAGTCTTCGCGTACTTCGTCTGCGCCTTTTAATAACACGGAAGTATAGACATCACGATAATCGCTGATACGAGCCGCCGCCTGATGAGTCATGTAAACCGTATTACCCATATATTGAGCTATAATACCGTTAACCGGCAGGGCCGAGATGCGCTTTTGAGGCCAACTAACTTCAGCCTCTATCATATCTCCCGGACCAACTCCCAAAATTCCAGCAGTCAATACTGATATAACTATTCCTTCATTTTGTGGCCTAACCGGCTGTTTGTTCGTATCGAACATAAGAGTCAGTTTAGCGTCTTGAGCTATAGCTTGTACTCCACAATCTACTTTGCCGGCAGGGCCGCGCAGGGTTACCGGAAATTCCAGCATACCTTCGGCATATTCCAAAGCCGGATGATGTACTGCAGCTAAAGCAGCGGCGGCAGGCACGGGTTGGCTAAAATACACGGTGATATCCTGATGCTGCATTTTATCTATATAATCAAAGATGAATACATCCATCAGGGTATACATAGACATTAAAAAGGCACTGATCATATAAGCGCAAGCTATACCGGTAACAGAGAGAATAGTACGGCGAGGGTTACGAGAAAGGGCGCGTATAGCCATTAAACCGGGAACAGTGAAGATGTTTGCCAAGCCGGGCAGCCGTTCTAATAGTGTTTTGCGCGCCGTTTTAGGTGCATGTGGGCGTAAAGCCTCTGCCGGCATGAGTTGGGCTAATCGCCGTGAAACCAATAGCCCTACCAAACCACAGAACAGAGTAGCCATTATTATGCCGCTTAGCAGATTTCCCCAGGCAATGGGGGCGTTGAATGGAGGGAGACTGAAGAATTGACGAAATAGCCCAAAAAGAGGCTTGGCAGCCCATACTCCACTTATACCTCCTAATAACCCACCCACTAAGCCAACTAATAAACCGAAACTCAAATAATGTAACAATACAGCGTGGCGGTTTAGCCCTAAAGCCATCAGGGTTCCGGCTTGTACGCGTTGTTGTTCTACTAACCTTAATAAGCTGATATATAGTATTACGGCGGCAACACCTAAGAAAACGAAAGGTATACTGGTCGCCATGCGCCCTACCTGGTCTATTTCCATTTGTAATATAGCTACAGAAAACTGATCGGCTCGCCCATAAACACGGCTACCATAAGGTTCGAGAACATCTTCAATGTTTTTTTTAATAGTATCGAATTCCACGCCGGGTAAAAGTGTTAATAGAAATTCATTGGCTCGGTTGTTCTGCCCGCAGAGGCTGCTCATGGTTTGATAATTGATAAAAGCCGCATCGTAATTATAATAATCCGGTAATAAATCGACAATACTTTTTACCATATAAATGTTTTCCGGTGAGATGCCGCTGCCGCATATAGTAAACGTTTCGGAGCGCCCTTCGATAACTAAGGAAAGCTCATCCCCTATCGCCAGATTATGCGCCTTAAAGAAACCGTCGCCCACTATCAGTTGGCGTGAGCCTGCATCCGGAAACTGTCCACACGAGAGTTGTGGTTGAGCTAAGCCGCCCTCAGTGACAGAAAAAAGCTTAAGCTGAGGAGCGTTTTCTCCTGCCGAGGCTAAACAGACAGTTTTAGTTAAACGTCCTTCGGCCCTTAAAACTCCCGGTAGAGCTTCTAAGTTTCGCGCTACAGAAAGAGGCGCATCTCTTATTTCAGTGAAGACATCTGGGAAAGCTGTTTGAGTGAAAAAATCATCACGCGCGCCTTCCAGGTCTTTCATACAAATAGAAAGCACGGAAAACCCGCATAAGCCAATGGCAACAATCAGTATGCAGATTATATATGTAATCCCGCTTCTGGCCATATCGCGTAATAATTTTTTTATTAGCAGTTTTTGCATGATTTTCCTCATTCAGCCAAACAAGAAACTACAGTGCTTTTTTTCCTAAATTACCAGGTCATTTGATCAACCGGTAAAGGGTGGGGGTTGTTTTCTATGCGTTCTATACAACCGTCTTTCATATAGAATATACGATCCGCTACTTGCGCCATGCCGGGGTTATGGGTGATCGCAATAACCGGACAACCTAAGCGGGTTCGCATATCCAGCAACAGTTTGACTATGGCCACACTGTTAACGCTGTCTAATGCGCCAGTAGGCTCATCGGCTAACAGTAATCCCGGTTTTTTAACAATAGCTCGGGCTATGGAAACCCTTTGTTGTTCCCCGCCGGAAAGTTGCGAAGGAAAATGAGTAGCCCGGTCCGGCAAGCCAACCAATGCTAATGCTTCCGCTACAGGAAGAGAATCTTTAACAATACTTGACGCCAGTTCAATGTTTTCTTTGGCAGTAAGGGAAGGTATTAGGTTGAAGAACTGAAAAATGAAGCCCACCACTTTTCGCCGGTAAGCAGAAAGCATATCTGGGCTTAAGCCGGTAAGCTCCAGATCGCCATACCATAAGCGGCCTTCTGTAGGTTTATCCATGCCACCGAGCAGGTTTAGCAGCGTGCTTTTACCCGAACCGGAAGGGCCTAACACTACAATAAACTCGCCGGAACCAACGGTAAAAGTAACGCCGTTTAAGGCAAGTATACCTAGGCCTCCCCCTTCGTAACGGCGGCTTAAGCCTTCACATTTTAATACGCTTGTTTGCATAATAATCATCCTATGCTATTCATTTGAATAAACTTACAAAAAAACAAGAATATCGGCGCTTCTCTCCTTGGGTTGCGGGCGAAGCCCACCCTATGCTATATTGTAGCAGATGTTTTTTTGTCTGACAACCCTGAAAGGAAAGTATATGATAAAATTGGCATGAAATAGCTATGTTATATTGACCCATTATGTAAAACCTGTTATTATGATATTGATGTTTAGGGCGTCTCTAAATACCCACTCATCACCATCTTCGCTGCCCTTTTTACGCCTAGACTGCGTGGTCGTCACTTCACGTAGCTTTAGGCTACGCTTCAGCTCCTCCGCCTTGCTAGGCGAAAAAATTGCTAGTGAACCTGGCAATTCAGAGTAATTAGATGCGCCCTTATATAAATTAGCTAATGAGGAGGATAAGACATGTCGGATATGGTGTATTTATCCCAAGGGAAAATGTACGCTTACCATGACGGGCAGGTGGTTTATCATCCTAGTGAAGCTGTTGATAAATATCGTCGCAATATTATGGATATATACAAGCGTAAGGAATGGAAAACCAGCGGGCAAGGGGCTAGATTTACCGGAGCATATACAAATACCATGGAAGAATCTAGTGTATATGCTCAGGTAGAGGCTTTGTGTTTAATAGATGAGGAAAATCTTATTTATGGCGCTAATATGGATAATTCCTGTGGCATTTATTTAAAAGATGCGCATGAACCCCAAGCGCCGGATCGTTTTATTGTGCGTTGTACAGATACAAAGCTTTTTTATTTAGATTATGAGCCGCTGGAAAAATTACTGGTAGTTTGTGTTAGTGATGGCACACTTGAACGCCATTTAGTTTTATGCCATAGAGATAAGGGAGATTTTGAGCAAATTACAGAAGGGGAATCTATAGATATTACACCAACCTTTTCCCGTCTTGACCCAAAGCATATTTTCTTTTCTTCCGCCGGTATTTATTTTGATTCATATAGACAAACGGCTCATATAAGCGCCTATGCTTTAAATAGATTAGATCTACGCTCGGGAGATATCTGCGAAATGCTAG
>WRKD01000135.1 GCA_009778255.1 Bacillota bacterium | reverse complement strand
GTGGCTAAAGTAGAATATGTAGATCGCGCAGAAGGTTTAGCCGATTTAAGCCAGCGTTTTGGCACCGATCTTGCCACAACTTTAGGTGGACGCAATCCCCTGCCTAATCGTTATTCCATCACCGCCGCCAGTACCGATGTGGTAGAAGAGATAGCAAAAGCGGTAGAGCGCATTGTACAAATTGGCTTGGGAAATGTAAAATATGGCCGGGAAAGCGTACAAATGCTTTTTTCACTTACCAATACCATGCGCCGGGTCGGCTTGCTTATTATGGCTTTACTGGCTATAGCGGCGGTGGTGCTGGTAGCCATGACTATTCGCCTCACGGTATTTTCACGCAAAAAAGAGATCATGGTAATGAAATGGGTGGGCGCTACCAATGCTTTTATTCGTTGGCCTTTCTTTTTAGAGGGATTACTTTTGGGTCTTATTGGCTCGGCGCTAGCCACAGGTTTGGTAATATTTTGTTATCAAAGCGCCGGTCAATGGCTTTCCGCTAATTTATCCTTTGTTATGATGCTTAATCTGCAAGATATTTGGTTCAATACCATGATTTTTACATTAGCCGCCGGCATTTTTATGGGAATATTCGGCAGCCTCATATCACTCACACGCTTCTTGGAAGTATAAAAACCGTGCAGCCGCGCATTTGAGTTGACAATAATTCATTTTCATATTATAGGAGGATTTGCTTTATGCTGCGTAAACTACGTTATCAACGCTTTGTTACCCTGATCGGCCTTTTACTTTTACTGATGCTGGTTTTAGGCCCGGGGTGGGCTACGGCGGGCAATGAAGATTTTCAAGAAGATAAGCTGAACGCTTTTCTGGAAAGGCAGCTTGAGCTGAAGGAAAATCAAAAACAATTGGTGAAAGATATTGCCGCCAGTAAAACGAAAAAAACAGCTTTCGAGCAGGAAATAGTTGCTTTAGACGCACAGCTGGTAACGGTGGGGCTTCAAATAGACGCGGCGGAAACTACAGTCAACGCCTTAAATGAACAAATTGTATCAGCTCAAACAGCCATAGCAGATGCTACGGTACGTTTAAATGAACGCCAGGCTTATTTGGAAAGCCGTTTAAAAGATATATATATAAATGGCGATATAACCATGACAGACGTACTTTTTAGTTCAGCCAGCTTCGACGAATATATTGTACTCTACGATATGGTGCATCGTATTATGATTCAAGATAAAGAGGTGTTGGAAGATATTAATACAGAACGCCAACTAATAGAGCAAGAAGAAGCTAAACTACAAAAAGCAAAGGCGGATGAAGAGTATGTTTTAGCGGAATTGGAAAATAGAAATACCGAATTATCTAATTTACATCAAAACAAAGCAAAAGCCGCCAACGAATTGACCATGACCATAGCTCAGTTGGAAGCTCAACATGAAGAAATGGTGGCAGCAGATAAAGAAGTTGAAGAATTGATCAATAAAGAATTGGCTAAGCGCCCCAAAGTGGCCTACTATGGCGGACAATTTATCTGGCCCCTACCTTCAGATAAAACCAATATCACATCTGAATACGGCAACCGTTTTCATCCTATTTTAAAAAGAAACATCATGCATACAGGTATAGATATCGGCGCGCCCGGCGGTACGGAAATTTACGCCGTAGGTTCCGGAGAAATAATATTCCGCGGTTGGCTGGGCGGCTATGGTCAGGCTATAATGGTAGATCATGGCGGCGGCATAGTAACCCTGTATGCTCATATGTCCCGCTTCGGAAGTTATAATGAAGGAGACATGGTAGCGCGCACAAAAGTTATTGGCTATGTGGGCTCCACCGGCCAGAGTACAGGGAATCATCTGCATTTCGAAGTACGCTTAAATGGCAGTCATACCGACCCGCATCCATATTTAGGCAGATAAATATATGCAGGATTATTAGAGCCGACGTTGAATATTGTTCAATAAATACGCTTTGGAGGCAAATCTTTGAGAAAGATCGTGGTGGAAGGCGGCAAAACATTGCGCGGTCAAATAGAGGTAAGCGGCGCAAAAAATTCCGTATTACCTTTAATGGCTGCCACTTTATTAACAGACGGTCTCTCTGTAATAGAGGACGTCCCCTGGCTGGCAGATGTAGATGTAATGAGTGCGGTATTAAACAGCCTTGGCTCTAGCTGTGATTATATTTGCGGCTGCTTGCATATAAATAGTTCCGGTATAAAAAAAACAGAAGCGCCCTCCGCATTAGTGCAAAAAATGCGCGCCTCTTTTTTAGTAATGGGGCCATTATTGGCCCGCTATGGTCATGCCCGCATGTCTTTACCGGGGGGCTGCGCTATTGGCGCGCGCCCCATAGATTTACATTTAAAAGGTTTGGAAGCACTGGGCGCGGAAATTAGCATTGCCGACGGCTATATTGAAGCCACGGTAAACCGTATGCACGGCAATCAGATATATTTAGATTTCCCCAGCGTAGGCGCCACAGAAAACTTAATGATGGCTGCCGCGCTAGCCGAAGGTCATACAGTGATCGGCAATGCCGCCGAAGAACCGGAAATAGTAGATTTGTCGAATATGTTATGCGCCATGGGGGCGAATATTAAAGGCGCAGGTACGAATATTATACGCATAGAAGGCGTCAAAAACCTAAACCCAGCCCGCCATACCGTAATTCCGGATCGTATTGAAGCGGGTAGCTTTATGGTAATGGCAGCGGCAACAGGCGGCGAGCTTATCATCACCAATGTTATTACAGAGCATATAAAATCCGTAATAGCCAAACTGAAAGAAGCCGGTGTTAAAGTGGAAGAAGGCTATGACGGTGTGCATGTGATTGGGAATAAACATTTGATACCCGTAGATGTTAAAACACTACCCTACCCGGGCTTCCCTACCGATCTACAAGCTCAATTCATGGCTCTGCTTACTTTAGCCGGCGGAGTAAGCGTGATCACCGAAACAGTTTTCGAAAACCGTTTTCGTCATGCCGAAGAGCTAAAAAAGATGTCTGCCGATATTAAAACCGCCGGGCACAGCGCCGTAATAAACGGCATAAAACGTTTACACGGCGCATCTGTAGAAGCAACCGATTTAAGGGCCGGCGCGGCTATGATAATAGCTTCTTTAGCCGCCGAAGGACAAACAAAAATTAGCCATATCCATCATATAGAGCGTGGTTATGAAAACATTTGTGGAAAACTTGCAGCCGTGGGCGCCAAAATTCAAATTATAGAAGAATAAAGCTTGCGGCGCGCGCATATTTGCGCTATACTTAAATAGCATATGCGGGTGTAGCTCAATGGCAGAGCTCTAGCCTTCCAAGCTAGCTACGTGGGTTCGATTCCCATCACCCGCTCCAACAAATAAAAGCAGCTATCCATGCGGATAGCTGTTGTGTAATTGCACAAATTATTTGACAAGTGACCCTCATATTCCAATACATTTCCACTATGTTTTAATGGAAAAAACAATGGAATTTTTTAGGCGAATTATTCGCCGCTATCAGTTTTACCTTCCGGGAGCTTAACTTTTCGCGCATAAGAATTGATCGTTTTTGCTGTTTCTATTAGCGTTGTTTCCGTGGTATGAGTGTATATCTTGGATGTAACGGCTATATTGGCATGCCCCATAAGATATTTCGCGATATTAATTGGTACGCCAGCATCTTGTAAGTCAGTGCAGTATGTATGGCGCAAACAGTATGGAACTAAATCTTTAGCGACAACGCTTAAAACAATTTGATTACGGTACAATTTAGCGCCCATGCTAATATCTAAAAGGCGTTTAAAATTATTCCATAAACAACCCATGCTTCTTTCAGTATGCCGTTTACCAGTTGTTGGCTGTTTGAATACGGGATCAAACGGGTCGCCTCGTGCCGCCAGAAGAGAGGGTAAGAGTTTTTCGTTGATCGGTATGCTTCTTATTCCGGCGTTACTTTTTGGATCATCAATATCCGTGGTGTCCGCTTTCATAGCGCTTGCGATATTAATCAGCCGTTTTTTAAAATCAATATGCCTCCAATCTAAAGCGCGTGTTTCGTTAGGCCGTAGTCCAGCGTATAAAATAGTTTTAACCCATAAGCCCGCATGATGCGTTTCTGCTAATGCCAATATTTTTTCACGCTCATAATCCGTTATACTTCTATGGGTTCCATCTTTGGCTATTGGTAATGCTAGATCGTCTGAAGGGTCATACGAGATTAGCTTAGCTTTATACGCTCGACGGAATATACCTTTTATAGTCATTCGCAATTTGGATACATCCGATTTACTATTTCCTGTACGCATGTTAATTACTTTTTGTAAGTGTATATCTTTAACGTTTTTTAAAGTAAGACTACCGATAGATTGATTCATTATGCCTATATAAAAAGCATAGTTGTTATATTGGCCCTTACCTATAGCCGGTTGCTTGTATGTTTCCAACCATTCTGCAGCCCATTTACAGACCGTCATGTTACTAGATATTCCTATCTCACCACGTTCTAATTTATTTTTTTTAATGGCGGCTTTTTGATCAGCATCTTTTTGGCTTTTGCCGGTAGTTTCGTATTGCTTTCCTTCAAAATAAAATGTAGATCGAAAACGAGTTTTTTCTTCATTAGCTATTGACTTATTTTTTTTCGGCATAGATGCATCGCTCCTTAATACGCATATCGCGTTCTTATTTGTACTTCATGTAAAGTATATCTCATATAAATGAAATTGTCAAGAAATTTTCTCATAAATCTCCAGCAGCGCAACATAAAAAAAACCCTCCCCCACCGAAGTGAAAGAGGGCTAAAAGAGGTGAAGCCGGAAAAGCAGTCGGTAAAGATTACACTACAGTAAGCATTGTTAGAAAAACTAAAAAATAATTGTGTTTTTACACTAGCATGCGACACAACATCTAGTAGTTGCTTCTAACAAGATTATATGATACTATTTTATTTATTGAGTGCATTGATTTTATTGTATTTGTAGTTTACAATTAAGGTGAAAAAGGAGGCGGTCGATATGCGGCAAATGCATTTTGCAAAAAGCATATATCTTTTTTCGACGCCTAGTTTTATTTTTGGTGCTGCGCGTGTATTAGATATAGGCGGCACATTTGACACTTATACTGAATCAGAAAGCGCAAGCGTGGCTGATCAGCGTGCGCTTTTGTCTGATTGGCAACAGGTTGGATTAGATATTGCCCAAGGTATGGAGATGCTTGAAGATGTCTAAAAGATCACAAAATAAAAATTTGTCGGCCGTTGGGCAACCCCAATCATCTCATTTAGAAATGGCAACTATATCAACCGTATATAGTGGACCTGTACCAGACGCTTCACAGCTAGAAAAGTATGGGCGCATTTGTCGTGGTGCAGCTGATAGAATAATTGCTCATCTATATTTAGTTATAAGCCCCCTTTCTTGCCCCGTGTGGGTCTTTTTTGTTTCCCCGGAAAAATTTTCTTACTGTGTTATAATACTGATCTGCCTTGTCGCCTCATCATAAGCGACCACGCCGCCTAAGGCAGCCACCAGATCGCGCAAGTGGACATAATTCTCACTCTCGACCAATCCGGCGCGTACCGTCCTCGTTTGGCCGTTGATCATCATGCTTTTAGGCGTAATCTCAATGCCCATCGGTGGAGATGTTACGCCACCGAAGCCGGATACCGCCAGCGTGCTCTTGCCGTCATTATAATACTCCCAACGACTGGTAACCTTGCGCGTGTCGATGTGTACAAAATTGCCCTGTCCGGCGGGTGCAAGGCCAATACCTCCCACGTAAAGACTTTCGGCGTATTGCGCCACCTCCAAGGGCGTCTTGCCTGTGACCACAATATCCGCAGCCATACCTTGCAAGTGCCGGCTGCCCGGGCTGCCGCCTACTTGGGCGTTATGGGCTGCCGTGCGGTAGCCACTGTTGACGTTGATCGGCGCTTTTGCCCAATCTCGGATACGTTGTAAAATCATAACAAGGTCAATGTCGATCATGATCTTGTCGCTGCCGTCTTTGCAGGCCATTTCGGCCACGCGGAAGTTGGGGGAGAGTTGCTTGGCGCCGTCGGCACGTTTGGAGTAGATTTGGATTGCCATGGGTTAGACCTCCTAATTTTAATAACTGGAGTATTATTGCTTGTCTCTAAGCTGCTTTTGCGCCTGATGCAATCCGGTAGCCGCCAGACCGCTAACTATCCCAACAGCCAGGGCGTTGATAGGGTCGTGGGCCGGAAAATCCGGCACGGCTAACAGGCCCGCAATACCTAAGACAGCGCCAATTAATCCGGCTATAGGCGGCAACCACTTATTATCAAGCGGCGTTGCTTTGACAGCCTGACAGATCAACATGCATATCGTGGTGATGGCTGCTACTTCTATTCCTTGTATTGATAACATTTTCATCCTCCTTCTTTATTGACAAATTCCTGCTTTGCTTTAGCTAATGATTCTTCTAACGATATGATATACTCTTTTTCAGCTTTTTCGGCTGCTTTAAGGGCTGTGCTTATCCTGCTTTCAGCTGTACCTGTACGTTTTATCGCGTATGCCGTTTCAATAGCTAAGTCTAATGCAGCCTTATTCATGGCCGCGCTTCTTTTGCTTTCTTCGAAGTGTAATATGCCCCGATTCTCGACTCGCGTAAGTGCGGCATGGTCTTTCTTGCGCCTGTATGTGGCCCACGCCTCGATAATCGTTATACATAACAATGCCAAAGCACTGATAATCTCGCTAATGATCTGGTTCATGCGATCACCCCATTTCAAAACAAAAACCGCTTGACAGCGGTATCGGTTTGGCTTAATATAGATATATGGTGGCGCTGCCGGTAAACGGTTAACCCTCGGATATGGTAATAAATAACCGCTATCTGGCTAGGACTGGCGGTTATTTATTATGGTTTTCATGTAGCCTGTTACTGCTATTATCAGCTCTATGAGCGCTTTTAGCAATGCGAACAAGGCTATTATTCTATCCATAATTTGCTCTCCCTTCCCGTGTATTCTAAACGAGAAACGGAGGGCTAACCGCCTACCATTTATGGCAACGCCTTGATTATATTTTAAGGTGTTGCTGTCTTTTTGTCAATTGATATCATGCTGTCACCTCATCCCAGCCATACACACCCGGCTCCCAGATATTACCGCCAACATTGGATATCCAGCGCTTGTTCTTATGTGTGCTTTTGGCGCCCAGATCATAAGCGTCATGCGCCCCAATGGGCTGCATCCACGCCGGCCATTCTTCGGCGGGATTACCGATCAGCGTCCACATGGCTGGAGTGGTCGATGGTTTGGTGTTCTGGCCGGCGTTGGTCACGTCGTGGATGGAGCGGTACAACTGACCATCATCTTGGACTATCGAACCGACTTTGCCACGCCAGTTTTCATCCCAGAGCGGGAATAGATCGGAATGCTCGACGATGGTGATACCATCAAGTTCTTCTTTTTGGGCTAAGTATACAAAGGTTATTGCGGCAGCAGATTTAACAGCCTCTTCGTGTTGTATTTTTCTGTGTTGTTCGCTCACACTTGATTCTCTATGATAGACCGTCACTCAAACGCACCTCCTATAGCTGATACAAATCCGCCGGTATTGCCGAGCCCTCGGCTGGCAGTGATTTTAAAATTGAAAGCGCTGCCATTGACGGCGGTGGCATTAGCAAACACATGGTTAAGCCCCAGCTGTATATTGTTCGTTATATCTTCCCAGACCGGCGATGGGTCATTGGCGTTATTAGTGACCTGTACCGTATATGCGGCGTCTGCCGGGATGCTTCTGGTGATATTCATGACCATTTTTTTGATCAGGGCGTCTGCCGGTAGGGGAGCAGTCATGGTTATTGAGCAAGAATAAACCCCCTTCGTAAAGGTGACTGTATGAGTAGCGCTTTTGCCGCTTGAGGCTGTGGCGGTTACTTTCATAGAGCGGCTACCGTTAAGCAATTTCATGAAGTATTGTCCGGTAACATCAAAGGTATTAGATGCCCCCAGCGCTGCTGTGTAACTTCGTTTCTGCACGTCATCCATGCTTTCCACGACTGTTACTGTCTCATTGTCATCTTGCCCGATTATATAACCCCAGGTGAATCCATCGCTCTTAAGACCGAGGTCGCCGGAAGCTGTGCTTGTGATAGTGGGCGCCACTGAATTATCTACTGTTCTAGCAACGCTGGTTCGCCAGTCAGATTCTAAGTCATAACTATCATAAGCCTTGACACGATATTGTACTGTTGGCCAGCCCTTTGTTATCGCGTCGGTATAAGAGAGATTAGCCCCCTTGTATATCTGTGTCCAGCTTGTGCCGCCATTGCTGGTGCGCTCTAACACATATCCTGAAAGATTGCCCTCAGCATCTGTAGAAGAGTTCCAAGTGATCACCAAATTCCCGCCGCCTATTACTATTGTGGGAACGCTGATACTGGGCGGTGTAGTAGGCGCGGTATTGTTGATA
>WRKD01000134.1 GCA_009778255.1 Bacillota bacterium | reverse complement strand
TTCTGCTTCTGCTTCTGCTTCTGCTTCTGCTTCTGCTTCTGCTTCCACTTCCGCTTCCGCTTCCACGTCAGCTATGGGTTCAGCTGTTGGTTCCGGTACAGGAGCGCTTATTTCTTGTACCGGCTGTGTATTTTCTTCCGGCGAAACCGGTTCGGCGGGCTTTTCTTCTGCAGGCTGCTCACATAAAGCTTCGTCGCTAATAGCGTCGTCTTTAATTTCAATAGCCTCTGTAAGCTCGCTATTTTCTTCAGGTTCAGCCATATCTGTTGCTAATACTTCTTCTTCCTGTGTGTTTAACTTTTCCAATTCCGTCATTTTCGCTACAACCTCCTCAATAATCCAATCTGGTGTAGAAGCGCCGGCAGTAATACCTATCGATGCCGCCCCTTCTACAATATCAATATGCAGCTCCCTTGCCGTTTCAATATGATAAACCGGGCAATGACCGGTGCATATTTGAACCAATTTTTTGCTATTAGAGCTATCTTTACCCCCCACCACCACCATAACATCTACTTTTTTAGCTAAAGCAAGCGCCGCTAATTGATGTTCTATGGTAGCCTGGCATATAGTTTGCTCTACCCTTATCTCTTGCGCCGCTTGTGCCAGCACATTTAAGGTAGCGTGAAAATTGTCTACTGTTTGCGTAGTTTGCGCAATAACGCCAATTTTGGAAAAGTCCACACTTTTAATCAATTCAAGTGCGTCTGCAGGATCTGCCGCCACATAGGCGTCGCCGCCTGCCCAGCCAATCAAGCCTTCAACTTCCGGATGAGTTTTATCTCCCACTATAACAACGCGATAACCGGCTTTTGCTAAAGCGTGCGCTTTTAACTGTGCTTCTCTTACAAAGGGGCAGGTTGCGTCTATTACCCGAGAACCTTGCTGCTGCGCCTTTAGTAAACGCTGAGGTGTAATTCCATGAGAACGGATAATCAAAGGACGATCACTAGCGTCCTCCCAGCCGATAAGTGCGCTTATTGCATAATTTTCTTCCAAGCGGCGTACTTCCTGCGGATTATGGATAAGCGGCCCATCGGTATAAACAGGGCCCGATTCGGCGGCGGCTATAGCTAATGCTAAAGTACGCCGCACTCCAAAACAAAAACCCACACATTCAGCCAGATGGATGCTCATGACCCCTCCTGTGCTGAAAACATCAGTGATAGCATGATTATAGTGTTTTCTTCATCTTGTAGCATATTCCTGCTTTTTAATGAGTATTTTTCAGAAAAATTATGCTTTTATCTGCCTGGCTTTAACAATATTTTCATTTTCTATGAATAATTCTGTCACCTTTTGTTGAAAAAGCGCGGCTTGAGTGGCCAAAACTTCTGGGGTCGTCTTGGAGACTACAACCGGTTCAATAGGCTGCCCTATATTTACAGCCACTTTACTTTTATTAAAACGTGGCAGATCATGGCTATTATAAATTGCCACCGGCAATACCGGCACATTAGCTTTTATAGCAATAAAGGCTGCGCCGGGCATGAATTGACCAATTTGTTGATCGAAATTTCGCCGACCTTCCGGGAATATGCCCACTGTTTTTCCATTTTTCAAAAGTTTTATAGCCTGGCGCAACGCAGAAATATCTCCTTCATCTTTGTCCAAAAAAACAGCTCCCAAACCAGTGCCTAACAGCCAACGGGTAAAAGCTTTACGCTTAAACTGTTCTTTGGCAATATAGGTAATATGACGCGGAAAGGCCACTGCCAATAAAATAGGGTCGGCAAAAGATGCATGATTAGCAACCATTAAACAGGCGCCCTTTGCCGGTATGTTTTCTCTGCCATATATACGGCAACCGCCTAGCTTACACCATAAACGCAGAAAAAATAAACCGATTGAGTACAATAAAGGCATATTAATTACCCGCCATTTGCAAAATACGCTCCACCACCTGTTCTATTGTAAGACCATCGCTATTTAGCAATAAGGCATCGCAAGCCTGGATTAAGGGAGATACAGCGCGCGTGGTATCGCGGGCGTCGCGCTCTTCCATATCGCGCCTAACCTGCTCTTCATCTATGGTTTGTCCTTTTAAAGCCAGCTCAAGTGTGCGGCGGCGCGCCCGTTCCTCCGGAGAAGCAGTAAGGAAAACCTTACATTCCGCTTGCGGTAATACTTTGGTTCCGATATCGCGGCCGTCCATCACTACACAGCCTTGTTCGCCCAAAAGCTGTTGCTTTCTCACCAAGGCTTCACGCACTCCGGGCAAGGCGGAAATTGGGCTGGCGGCATTGCCCACTTCGGCTTGGCGAATAGCAAAAGAAATATCTTCTCTATCACAAAAAACGCGATACTGCGCTCCATCATTTTGTAATTCAATACAAAGTTCCTGTGCCAAAAGGGTAAGAGCCGGCGCGTCGGAAAGCGCTATACCCTTTCTTAAAGCAATTAAAGCAACCGCACGATACATGGCACCTGTATCTATATACAGATAATTCAAATGGGCCGCTACCAACTTAGCTACCGTACTCTTGCCCGCTCCGGCTGGTCCGTCTATGGCTATCTGCCGCGCTGTCATAGCTTTCCTCCTAAAGTAAAATCTGTAACTGCACGATGCGCCAACCCAATAGATACATCATCCAGATGTATCATACCAATGGCAAAGAATACCGCCACGCATAAATGCTCGCCCTGACGTGCAACACCGATTTTTCCGCCAAAATTTAAACCTGCCGCCTGTGGCAGCACTTGCCGCAATATTTCATGAGTAGCGCCTGCCACCGCACCTTCTTCGGCATGGTTATCGCGAATCACACCTTCGCGCTTTGCACCCACCACAGCACGTTCGATAATCTTTGGCACCGAACTCACGGCTTCGCCGCCAAAATCCATGGCTGCCACATAAATTTCCACTTCACCATAATGCAGCTTAAGTTCACGTTCTTCATCACGATTCTCACTAATTGCCATGCGAACCGCTGCCTGCGCTACTTTTTTACTATTTCCTATCATGGTGTTTTCCTCGCGTCTTAACCGTTCTCCCATGCTATCATCCCCATTTCAGATTGGTTGGCTTTCTATTAGCAGATTATAACACTTCCCCTAAGAATATACAAGGCATTTTCTATTATTTACTAATTAATGTGTAAAATATTATAGCTTATTTTATATTTATATTGTATAATATAAATAATAAATTCAAAATCATAATAGTAATTATATTGGTATTTAAATGAACAAAGAATATAAATAGTGTAAGAATATAGGTAGGAGGTTTGCCATGACGACAACGAACAAAATACATACTATTATACTTGTATTTACTTTGGCCCTAATTATCATAGCTCTAATGACCCCTCAAGCTATGGCGTCAGACGCAATAACCATAGCGGAACAGATATCCGCTTTGCCCGGTTTAGACGCTATTATTAGTGGCAACGAAATTACCGTTACCGCTACGGAAGAAGCCGCAACATTAACAAAAACACTCGGCTTAAATATAGATGCGGGCTTAATAGTAAAATGGCAGGCAGAGCTGGCCAGTTCATTGAATGCCTATCTTTTCGATTTAAACGGCGAAGGTATTTTTGAAATCAGCTATTGCACTATTATAAGCAGAGGAAGTAAAACTGCCGGGGTTCTACATATTATGGGGCCTATTACGGTAAATGTGGAAAATAACGGCGCGCTTTTAGCGGAAAAAACCGGCAACCCTATTCTTATCAGCAGCGGCAATGCTACCGTTAATGTTAATTTTGGCGGTTGCCTAAGAAGCTTAAGCGGTAACTCTAATGCGGCAATTCAAATAAATAGCAGTATAGCGCCGCAATTTGTTGCCATCAATATTAACGGTGGTTCTGTTATTTCCGATACCAGCGGTTATGCTATTAACGATGGCGCCGGCACAGATGCTATTGAAGGCAATATTACCGCTATACGAATAATGGGCGGAACGGTTTCGGCAGCAAGCAATAGCGCTATCCATACCACCGGTATGAATTCTACTGTGGTGGTGAGCGGAGGCGTGGTGTCGAATGCCGCCGGAAATAATTTCAACCCGGCCATAGATATGGTTGGCGACTTAGGAAGTGTGGCAGATAACCATATAGAAGACTGTAATATAATTGTAAACGGTACGGCTATTGTACAGAGCACATCTCAAAACGGCTATGCCATACAAACCAGGGGAAATGTCTTGGTTACAGATAATGCCCAGGTAGCTTCTTTAAGCGGGCGCGCCATAAACCTGGTAGGCTTGAACTCATGCGCCACCATTGGGCAAAATGCCATCGTACGAGGAAGCGGGTTAAATGTAATCAGCACAGCCACCAGCGAAAACCTCTTAGAGTCGGTTAAAAATTCCCATGTTATAGTAGAGGGCGGTTTAATCGAAAATATTGGTAATGGCAACGCCATCAATATTACCGGCGCCAATTCCTCTATAACCGTAAACAGCGGCGTAGTTAAAGCAAAAAGCGGCAATGCCATAAACGCCAATACCGGTATTTCTTCTTATAATAATGTAGCCAGCTTCAAAATTACTATAAATGGCGGCGTAGTTTCCTCTGCCACAGGCAATGCCATAGATGTTTTCGGCGCCGGTGTAGATTCAGCTATACAAGTAAGCGGCGGTCAAATTTCAGCTACTATAGGCTTGGCTATTCATGCAGCAAGCGCCAATACAAATGTCAGAGTAAGCGGCGGTTTTGTATTCGCTTACGGTAATGAAAAAAACAATTTATCCGACAATATTGAAGCTATTATAGCTGCTCCTTCTTTTGATCCCGTACATCAAATCACCGGCGGTTTTGTAATAATATGGCTAGAATGGTATTTGGCGCCCATAAATTATGCGGAAGGCAACCAATCTCAAAATGGTTTGCGCAATTTCAATCCCATCTCTACTTATCACTGGAATAATCACCCTTCTTTGGGTGGCGGCATTAATTATGTGGGCGGCGGTACGCAATCTACCGGTTTTTTCCCCGTTAACATTGTAGAAATATATACTAATTATGGGCTAATATTTGATTCGGATACCGGTTACATGTATAGTGACGACAACAATAACGGCGTATTGGATATAGAAGACCGCCGATTTTTAATAGGAGGTTTTTCATATGTAGGCGAAGCGGCTTGGAAAGGCGAACCGGGTAAATTAACGCTTAACAATTTTTCTTGGGTCACCAATACGCAAACAGCTCTGATCATCATCGGCAATACCCCGACAACGATAGAGGTAAATAAAAACAGCCTATTTGAATCCACACATGATAATGGCGTTGGTATTAAAATTTTAACTGAAAGTTTAACAATAGACGGCAAAGCTACCCTTAACCTTAAAGGATCCCGAGAGGTAGGTTGTGGGCTTTCTCTTGGTAATGGAGAATTGATCATGCACGGAGGTACGCTGATCGCTCAGGGTGGTTTGAGGGCAATAGATTGGCAAGACGCGGGTGAAGGCAATACCAGCGGCAATGCCAGACGCGGCCCATATGGTCCTTTCTATAGATGGCAATGGAGTAAAAATTATGACGGCAGCGGCAGTATGGAAGAAAAAGGCGACAGCGAACTGGGCGGAACCTGGAATGAAGGCTTTGGGCAGAGTGTTGAATTTGAATATTACAGTACAGATCATTATGTAATGCTCCAATCACTAACACCGGTCAGTTTTTCCGCTATGCAAATTGGCGGCATAAGTAAGCTGGCCGATTCCGTGGGAATTTCTCTCATCTTTACTGCTCCGGTAGGCGAGTTGACCGTCGACGATATCGATATAAACAATATCTCTGGAAAAGCTGTGGCGGGTACGCTAGCCGGTGCAGCCGAAGAATGGCTACTCATGATAGAGCAAGTGGAAGAAGAAGGCGATATAAGCATTAAAGTGCATGATTTTGAAAGTTATTATATAGACCAAAACGAACAGGAAGTAGCAGTTTATAAAGGCATTTTTGCTGCCGGCGACGCAGACGATGAAGACCAGGATAATAAAGACTCGGACAATAAGGATCAGGATAATAAAGACTCGGACAATAAAGACTCGGATAATAAAGATCAGGATAATAAAAATTCCGTTGCCAGTGATAGAAATAAAACCGATAAAGATAACCAAGGCGGAGGGCAAAGCCCGCAAACAACCACGGCTATAGAGCAAGTGAAAAACGATGTATTTAGTCAGGAACATGTGGCATATATAATTGGCTACCCCAATGGCAGAGTATACCCTGAAAGTATAATAACCCGCGCGGAAGTAGCAATGATATTTTATCGTTTACTGGCAGATAATGTTCGCGAGGCTAATTTAAGGCAAGAAAGCACATTTACAGATGTACATGCTACAGATTGGTTTTATAACGCAGTTTCGGTATTAGCTAACTTGGAAATTATTACAGGGTATCCAGATAAAACATATAGACCCAAGCAAACAGTAACCCGGGCAGAAATTGCGGCAATGGCGGCGCGCTTTTCTGTACAAATGGGGCAAAGCCCGCTTACGGAAAAAAGCTTCAATGATATTGCGGCTAATTGGGCAGCGGATGATATTGAATACTCTGCTAACTTAGGCTGGCTTAATGGCTATGGCGACGGCACGTACCGGCCCGAGCAAGAAATGACCAGAGCAGAGTTTGTTTCCCTGGTCAATAGAATGACCAAGCGCCTGCCGGAAACTATAGACGACATTCTATCTTCCGCTATGATACGTTTTAGCGATAATGCAGATATTAAAGCTTGGTATTACTTAGATATTCAAGAAGCGGCAAATTCACATACAGCGGCTTTTAAAGATAAAATGCCGCCGGGTTTGCAATTTAACTATGAATATTGGCTGGACTTACTATAACAGCAAAAACCGCCTAAAATGATATAAGCGCTTTTAAATACCAAAAAACGCACCTCTTAACAGAGAGCACCTCTGATTAGGGGTGTTTTTTTTGGCTTTGCTTGGCTAATAATAAACTTTTTCAAAGAAAAACTTGTTAAACATTGAATAATTGTCTCAAAAACAGGTAAATAATGTAACTGTAAATAAAAAATTTAAATATTTCTAGCAGGTTAAAGTCACTTATTTAAAAAAAGTTTTAGAAATGTATCCGTATTTGTGACCATCATTTGATATAATGCATATAGAAATCTGGAATACTTGTTTTCAGATGAATACTAAAAATAAAAAATATTAGAAAAGGAGCGGGTTGTTATGAACATGAAAAGAAAGTTGATTTTGATCTTGATTCCAATATTAGTGGTAACGCTGATTTTAAGCAGCGGCAGTATGCCCCTAAAAGCTTATGCGGCAATTAACGATCAAGACGGGCCAGAAAATTTTTTGGCAGTGGAAACAATGAACGAGGCAACGGAAAATATTAACGAACAAGATTCTTTTAGTGGCGATGCGGAAAGTGATATTTTGGGCGACGACGAAGCGGGTATTATTGTCAGCGATGATGATGCAGATATTGTTGACGGAGACGACGATACTGATAATATTGTCGGCGACGACGATGTTGATGATATAGGCGGAGACTACGATACAGATAATATTGTCGGCGACGACGACGTCGATTTCGACAATGACTTTGACGACGCACTTTATGACAGCGGCGTATATGGCGAATACTTAGAAAGTGGCGTACATTTCAATAAAATACCCGGCCAAGCTATAACCACTAATGGCAATGAAGTAGAGCTCTTTAAGGGAGTCTGGTTTTCGCCTCATCAAGACGGCAATACCGGCTACAATAAATCCTGGGATATCCGGGCTGAAGAAGATGGCGATTATCCTCTAACCTTTACTCTTTATGTGCAGCTTAGTGTATTAGCCACCCAAAATGCCTGGGATTCCTATACTATCACGATTTATGGGCCCGGTTATTGGGAAATACCGATGCATGACCCCAATGGTATTAAAATAGGCGGTATCAAACCCTTGCCTTTACCTCAAGGTACCCTTAATATAACCAAAGTTTTATTAGGAGAAGCATGGGAAAACACCACTTTTACTTTTGGAGTTTATAATATTTCCGATCAAGATATTGAAGACCCTGTTGCCGTTATAGAAATAGAATATATAGACGGAGAATTTATTAAAAATCCCCATTCTATAGATTTAGCCCCCGGTTCTTATATAATTAGAGAATTTTGTGAAGGCGAAATTTATAAACTTGATCATATCGAAGGTCTTGAAGACGGATTATTAATAATCAAAGACGGCTGCATCACTGAAATAACTTTCTATAATACATTGGAGAGCGATACTGATACCGATACCGATACTGATACCGATACTGATACTGATACTGATACTGATACTGATACTGATACTGATACTGATACTGATACTGATACTGATACTGATACTGATACTGATAC
>WRKD01000133.1 GCA_009778255.1 Bacillota bacterium | reverse complement strand
GGGATTGCGGCGCGAAGGCCGCAATGACGAGAAAATGATAGTTACGCTAATTTGGCAGAGTTGTAAAGCTAGTTTTTAGAGGCGCCCTTGACACACCCGTAAAATTGTTTCTGGATAGACAAGTCATGCACTTTCATGTATAATATTTTTGTCAAAACATGGGCGATTAGCTCAGCTGGGAGAGGGCTAGCTCCGCATGTTTGAGGCCGAGGGTTCGAATCGCTTATAGTCCACAAAACAAAACACCTACTAGATATGCCAATTTTCGCATAAAAAGTAGGTGTTTTTATTAGGCTCTTCTCAAAAAAGCTTTTTTCTTTGCCCTTTGTTTCTTACTGTTGATCATCAACTACTTCATCTTCTGCGCCTTCCGGCGGTTCTACATAGTATATGAAATCGAAATCGCGTTCTATGGTAGCGGCATCTTGCATAGCTTGCATTTTATTCTGGAAAAACTCGCTTATTTCGGAATCTTCTACAGATTCCATATTATCTAACACAAATGATTTGACTGCATCAAAACCAACTTTTTTGTCTAACAGCTTAATAATATGGAAACCAAATGAGCTTTCTACCGGCTCTTGACTAAAATCTCCAACATTTTTAAGTAAAAAGGCGCCTTCGGAAAACAGTGGGTCGAAACCGGCTTCATCGCTGATGCCGCTGCCATAGATATTAAAGTACAAATCCATTTCCCCACCTGTTTCGGAAGTACCGTCTGCGGAATACTGCGCAGCAAGATCTGCAAAATCTTCGCCCGCTTTAAGCTTAACAATTATATCTTCAGCTAATTGCCTGGCTGCTTCCTGCGCTTCATCATCATTTAATTCCTGGCCTTCTTCCACAGCTTTATCCATCAATTGTTGGGCTGTAACAATAATATGCGCCACCTTATAACAATCCCAAGCACTGGGGTCTACATCGTAATACTCTTTTGCTTCATCATCAGATACCCCTTTAGCAGCCTTGGCTTCATCCCCAACATGAGGGTAAATCAAACCCCAAAGACGATTGGTATTGATAGAAAGCGCAACTTCTGGTGAGAGTAAGTTTTCATAATAACTTGGATCCAAAGAAATTGCATACTCTTCGGCAGCCATTTGACGTATCAACGAGGCTTGTACAGATGAATTCCAGGCAAAATTTTCTAAATCTGCCAGAAAATCGTGGGCGCTTGATTCATCAAGCATATCTACACCCTGATAACTTAGTATAGAATCGTAATAATTACTAAAGTATTCATTAAAATAGGAATTGAAGTAATAATCATACTCATAGCGATAAACAGGGCTACCATTAACAGAACCAATAACATCCAACCCTGCGGAAGGCGATGCAATATCGGTTTTATCAGGCGTGTTATCGAGCTGGCTGGCGCAGGAAACAATTAAACCCACCGTCAATAACAAACATAAACACATCAGCAACTTTTTCAATTTTATCCGTCCCTTCAAAATAGAATAATATATATCTATAGCATTTTTTATTATAACATGTTTTTTTGTCTTTGGAAAGAAAAACATTATTAATTTTTATAAAATAATACGTGTCTTCTAAGTGAGTATTAAGTGAAAGACGTCTTCTATGTGCCCTGCACTGTTTCTGCCAATTCCAAAAGAAGCTTCAGCAACATTTCCACGCGAGATACCGGCTGCACTACATCCCCTGTATGTAAACGTATGCAAAAACCTTTATTTTCTCCAAAAGCCAGGCGTTTTTCCCAAACATTGAGCAAATGTAACAAGTGTTGCCCGGTTAAAGGATGAGTTTTGGCAAGTTTTAGTTCTATATGAGCCGGTTTTTGCGTAATCGATATAATATCGAATTGTTTGGCTATTGTCTTGACCTTGCCAAGTAAAAGCAGATTACTTACCGGGGCTGGTAAAACGCCGTAACGGTCTAATAATTCTGCGCTCAGTTCATCTACCTCGTTTAAGCTTTCGCAAGCCGCCACACGCTTATATACTTCCACTTTTAAACCGCTGTCTTCAATATAGTTATTGGGTATAAAAGCATTGAGCTGTAATTCCATCTGCGTACTGATCTCTTCTTTTGGCAAATCGGTTTGCCCGGCTTGTATAGCCATTTCTTCTTGCAAAAGCCGGCAATATAGGTCGAAGCCAACCGCCATGATATGCCCGCTTTGTTCCGGCCCCAATATATTACCGGCTCCGCGTAATTCCAAATCGCGCAGGGCTATTTTAAAACCGGCGCCCAATTCGGTAAAATCGCGTATAGCTATTAAACGCTTTTGCGCCGTTTCATTTATAACTTTATTGCGGCGGTAAGTAAAATATGCAAACGCTTGTTTTTCACAACGTCCTACCCGGCCACGTAACTGATAAAGCTGCGCCAACCCAAAATGATCGGCCTCATCTACTATCAATGTATTAACATTCGCAATATCCAAACCACTCTCGATGATGGTGGTACAAAGCAGTATATCGGCGCCTCCTTCCACAAATTCCATCATCACGCTTTCCAATTCCTTTTCCCGCATTTGTCCATGGGCTACAGCAATACGCACCCCGGGCAATAATAGCTGCAATTCATTAGCCCGCTCATAAATAGTGTAAACCCGGTTATGTACAAAATACACCTGACCATTGCGGGCCAATTCCCTTAATATAGCTTCACGTATTAAACGTTCTTGATACTCCACTACATAAGTTTGCACCGGTCGGCGATCTTGAGGAGGGGTGGCAATGATACTCATATCTCGCATACCGGCCAGTGCCATATGCAAAGTACGCGGTATGGGTGTGGCGGAAAGCGTCAATACATCCACATTGCCGCGTAATGATTTGATCTTTTCTTTATGAGTCACACCAAAACGCTGCTCTTCATCTACTATCAACAAACCTAAATCTTTATACTTAACATCGCAAGAAAGCAGGCGATGCGTACCCACTATGATATCTATTTCCCCCCGAGCCAGCGCGCTTATCAGCTTTTTTTGTTCTGCCGCAGTAGCAAAACGAGAAAGGCAGCCCACTTTAAGCGGATACGCGGCAAAACGCTCTGTTATGGTGCGTTGATGCTGCTGTGCCAATACGGTTGTGGGGGCAAGCAAAGCCACTTGTTTACCATCCATCACCGCTTTAAAAGCCGCCCTTAGGGCAATTTCTGTTTTGCCATAGCCAACATCGCCGCATAATAGGCGATCCATCACCTTAACGCTTTCCATATCTTTTTTTATATCTTCTATAGCCTGCAACTGATCGGGCGTTTCTTCATATGGAAAAGCGTCTTCAAATTCACTTTGCCAATTATTGTCCATAGAGAAGGCAAAACCCGTAGCGGCCGCTCTTATAGCATATAACTGTAGTAATTCGCGCGCCATATCTTGTACGCTGGCACGTACCCGCTCTTTTACACGCTGCCATTCGCCGCCGCCTAGTTTATATAACTTAGGCGCCGTTCCCTCATTGCCAATATATTTTTGAATTAAATCTAATTGATCTACCGGTAAATAGAGTTTATCTTCTCCCGCGTACTCTATTAAAAGATAATCTCGGTTTATTTCCTCCAAAGTGAGCCGTTCTACGCCAAGATAACGGCCAATGCCCTGGGTAATATGAACAACATAATCGCCCGGCAATAAATCGAGAAAATTTTCAATTTTACTTCCGCCGCTATAAAGACGCCGCGTTTTGCGCTTGCTTTCCTGAGCAAATAACTCCTGCTCTGTTATGAGGGCCATTTTTAGCGTTTCGCTTTCATAACCCCGATTGAAAGTGGCGCGTATAATATGCACAGCCGGAAAACCTATATCGCGCAATATCTCGCCTATGCGTTTTAAACGTGTTTTTGAACTGGCGCTGATAAAAACCCTGTAGTGTTTTGCGCTAAACTGCCGACAATCTACGGCGAATTGCTGCGGATTATTAGCATAAGAAAGCAAATCACGCGTCATTATATACTTAGTTTCCTGTATTTCTAAACCACTTACCTTATTTTCCAATTGTCCAAATATCACAGGTTGACGAGTTTTAACCTGTGCCAATAACTGAGCATATTCCAAAAAATTACTGTAAAATGAAGGCAGCAATTTACCGGTTTCAAGCATATCATAATAACTCAATTCCCTTTCGCTTTGTAAAAATTTAGCCTGCTCAAAAATCTGCGAGGGCTCTGAGAGCATTAACAGGCTTGCAGAGGGAGGCAGATAATCAAGCAAACTGCCTGCTTGCGGATAAAAGAAAGTAAGTAAACTCTCCATACCCATTTGCCAAATACCTTGTTTTAGGTATTCCAGCAAAGGGTTGAAAGTTTCCTGCAACTGTTTGCGCGCCGCCCAAGAGAGCGCCTTAGAAGTGTTGATCATTTCCGCTTCCAATTGTTGGGCTGCATATTGGCGTATTTGCATAGTAAGGGGCAATTCACGCGCCGGCGTGATAATAAGCTCATCGCGTTTTGTTTGTGAAAGCTGGGTAGAAGCTTCAAAATAACGAATGCTTTCCAGCTCATCGTCAAAAAATTCCAAACGACTGGGAGAAATCTCGGTAAGTGGAAAAATATCAACTATGCTACCGCGCAAACTAAAAGAACCCGGGATCTCTGTTAGCTTTGTTTTTTCATAACCAATATCAGCCAGCTTTAAGGCTAGTTCAGTAGGCTGGATCACCGTGCCTGGCTGTAGAATGATATGCTCTTCAGCAAATGTAGCAGGTGGCGGCAAACGGCGTACTATTGCGCTGATGCTGGCAATCACCACAGGTGTTTTTCCCCGGCTTAAGGCGGAAAGAGCAGCTATACGTTCGGCACTTAATTCAATATTGCGAGCATAAACTTCAAAGGGCAATAATTCCATAAGCGGAAAATAAAGCGCTTGCTCCCCCAAATATGGGCAGATATTTTCATATATAAGCCGCGCCTCATCTTCTAATGCGGTAAGAATCAACGCAGGTTTATTGAATTCTTGGTATAAAGCTGCGGCAAAAGCAGATTTTGCCGCAGTGGTAAGACCACTAAGATTTACCGTTCGCCCTGCTTTAACAGCTTCTCGTATTACCAAATATTCTTCTGTTTCTTTCCATATTTGCAATAATTCTTCCATGTATTCTCCTTAGTACAACAAAAATCGGCACGATTCGCATCGTGCATCAATGATTATTATTGCAAAACACCCTTTAGTCAGATACATCTGCCCCATTATATAGATTCATGGCATAAGCCATTCCATGTTCAGCCCAACAGATAGCGGCTTTGGCAGCGCGGGCAAAAGCATCTGCCATCAAGGGCATTTCCTCTTCCGTAAAGCGGGAAAGCACAAAATTAGCTCCGCTAACGGTAAAATCATGGCCAATACCTATTTTAAGACGGGAAATCTGCTCACTGCCACATTGTGCTATTATAGATCTCATGCCATTATGCCCGGCAGCCCGGCCCTCTCTGCGTAAGCGTAAAACGCCGGATGATAAATCCATATCGTCGTAGATCACCAGCATATTGGCAAAATCTATACGATAATAGTTTTTTAGAGCAATTACGGCATAGCCGCTATTATTCATAAAAGTCTGCGGTTTAACACATAGTATTTTTTGCGCTCCCAAGATGATTTGAGTTGTTAAACTATTTTTTTCTTTTTTTTCTTTGCCGGCATTGAATTCATAAGCCAGTTTATCTATAGTCATAAAACCGCAATTATGGCGAGAAACCATATACTCCATACCGGGGTTACCCAAGCCCACTATCATTTTCACCTTGCGCACCTCGTCAATTCTTTTCAAAAATATAAACTGCCATTTTTATAAATAATTCTTTAATATAGGGTAATTTTGCCAATGGCGTAAAAAATGAACGTAGAGGCGTCTCGTGATAATATATCGGCTTTAAATCTAAATTTTTAACTATTTTTTTCGCCCTGGCTATGGTCATTTTGTTGATATAGGAAAAATATTCCTTCCCTTTTTCATCTTTTGCTATACGGAATTCCCAACGCTCTTTTCCATCGCTAAGGCCGGCAACAGCATGGCGGTACACTTCGATCAATGTTGCATCATTAAAAAATAAATGCACCCATGGTATGCCAATTGCATCGCTCAAATGAGCGCCAAAGGGATGATAATATGGGGGAAAGTTAATATATAAGCGCCCGCCGGGTTTTAAAACGCGCATGCTTTCGCTCAATACTTTTTGCGGCTGCGCTACATGCTCAAAAGCATCGTTCATTATTATTGTATCTAAGCTATTTTCCGCAAAAGGCAAGGCAGCCGCATCTGCGTGAACAAATTCAAAAACACCCATAAAGCCCAGCTCCAAAGCCAAGTTTTCCGCGTCTTTACGGTATTTTTCTAATACATCTAAGCCAAATATTTTTTTAACGCCCTGATCAGCATAAAAAAGTGTTTTACCTGCTGCGCCACAGCCGATATCCAGCACACTTTTGTCACAAAACATCTCATGTAGATTTGTATAAGGCAGATAGTATTTAACGGTATCCAGGCCTTTTTTGTACTGCCATTCGCCATAGCTAATACCAGTGCTATGTAGGTTAAAGGGATGAACCGGCAGAGGAAAGAGAGTATTGAGCGCTCTGCATAATCTAGCCTGCATTTTCATAATAACTCACTGCCTCCTTAACAGAGAAATAATTAGAATAAAGGCCTAATTTTTGGCAAAATAAATCGATACTATATTATATGATCAAAATGGAAAGGAAGCTTACAATATGAAAATCCGCACGAAAATTCTCTCTGGCTTCATAATAATGGCTGCTATCGGGATTATTCTTGGAGCTGCCGGCTTGATATCGACCAGAATGTTAACCAATCTCTCTCATGATTTATACAAACTTGATGAAGAATCTGGCGGTGTTACTTCCGTACTCAACGCGCATTATGTTTGGCGTCAAGGGCTTACAGAGTCTATATTGACCAATAGTGCTTTCACCGGTTCTCTTGACCCAAATACATGTGCTCTCGGTAAATGGATCAACAACGAAGTCGCCATGAATATAAATGATCAACAAGTACTATCCCTGTTGGATAAACTGCATGATCCTCATGCATTTATTCATAATGAAGCAAAAACTGTAGCAAGCTATTTGGAAAGCGGTGATTATGAGCTGGCGCGTAAAGATGTTAACGAAGTAATTCTACCTAAAACACAGGATGTAATAGAAATTTTATCCAATATGGAAGAACGCTATGCAGAACTGACCAATGAAAAGAGCGCTGAAATAGTTAGCATGGGTAAAGAATTAACCTTGATCATTATTTCTATTATTATTGTAGCTTTAATAGCTTCCCTAATACTATCGTTATTTATTACAGGTAGCATAATAAAACCCCTGCGTAAAATCACATCGGCGGCGGAAGCAATTTCTATAGGAGATTTGAACACAAATATTGATTATGCTATAAAAGATCAAATAGGTATGCTGGTACAATCTTTTCAGAAACTGGCCGATAACACAAAAAAACAAGCTGCAATAGCCGAAGCTTTGGCGGAAGGCGATTTAACTGTAGATATAAAACCGCGCAGTGAAAAAGATGTTATGAATTCGGCTTTACAAAAGATGATCGGAAGCCTTAATTATATGTTCAGCGAAATAAACTCCTCTACCGCTCAAGTTTCAATTGGCTCCAAGCAAATAGCGAGCGGCGCCCAAACCTTGGCCCAAGGCTCTACAGAGCAAGCTGAGGCTATTGATCATCTTTCTGCTTCCATAGAAGAAATCGCCAACAAAACGAAGAAAAACGCGGAAATGGCCAGGCACGCTGCACATTTAGCGGATAATATAAAAAATAACGCAGAAAAGGGTAATGTACAGATGGATCAAATGATGATTGCCGTACGAGAGATAAATGACGCCAGTCAGAATATTAGCAAAGTAATTAAAGCCATAGACGATATCGCCTTTCAAACCAATATACTGGCTTTAAATGCCGCAGTGGAAGCAGCGCGAGCCGGGCAACATGGTAAAGGTTTCGCTGTAGTAGCAGAAGAAGTACGGAATCTGGCTGCCAAAAGTGCCGAAGCAGCCAAAGAAACCGGCGCGCTAATAGCCAATTCTATTGAAAAAGCAGAGATCGGTTCACATATTGCCCACGATACCGCCAATAGCCTTAGTGAAATAGTGGCAGGTATCAATGAGAGCAATCAAATCGTGGGTGAAATTGCCGCTTCTTCGGAAGAACAATCGACAGGAATCGAGCAGATAAACAATGGCATAGATCAGGTAGCTCAAGTAATTCAGCAAAATAGCGCAACAGCGGAACAAAGCGCCGCCGCAAGTAAAGAAATGAGTGGGCAAGCCGATACCTTAGAGCAGCTTATAGGTCAGTTTAAGTTGCATAGCGGGC
>WRKD01000132.1 GCA_009778255.1 Bacillota bacterium | reverse complement strand
GCCCGCCTCGCCCGCCACCGCGCGGGCCAATAAAGTTTTGCCACAGCCAGGCGGGCCGTAAAGCAGTACGCCTTTGGGAATACGCGCACCCATGGCATTATATTTGCGCGGATCTTTTAAAAACTCCACTACTTCCTGTAATTCCTCTTTTACTTCGTCTACCCCGGCTACATCGGCAAAAGTTACTTTTTTACGATCATCGGTATGCAGTTTGGCCCTGGTTTTGCCAAATTGCATCACTTTACCGCCGGAACCTTGACCCTGCTGCATAATAAAAAGGAATATAGCCACAATGATCAACATTGGTATGAGTGTGCCCAACAAAGAGCCCCACCAGGAAGTACGCACGGAATCGTAAGTAACGCTTATGCCCCGTAGAACAAGATTATCGCCCAGCAAAGCATCGGCGGGTGTTATAGAAGTGAATGTTCCTCCATCGTCGAAAGTGCCGCTTATGCTATAGCGATTATCTTCGGCGGCTATGGTGATCTCGGTTACGCGGTTTTCTTCTACGGCAGCCATGAATTCCGAATAACTCAGTTTTACGGTATTTTTTTGAGGCGAGCCCCAAGTGTAAAAGATAAAGAAAACCACTACTATAAGTACAAATATGGTAGAATTCTTCAGTAAACGGTTCAAATGAACGCTCCTTTCCTTAGCCCAAAGTTATGGAGGCAGAAAAACAGCCATAAGCCCTTCCTGCACCCGCCGGGCAACTCTAATCACCCACTCATTACCAATCATATAGTAATCAGCGGCGCCTAATTCAAAATTATATCATATGTGTTAATTCTTTAAAAGACTTTCTTTTTTTCTTCTGGCTTTGACCATAAGCGCGGCTTCTTTTTTCTCATAATGGCGTTTATATAAACCGGGCAGCCAAATCATCTCTTGTGCAGCGAAAAGCAGTGGCCAGCCCACACGCAAATATGGCGGTATTTTTGCTGCTATAAAAATCTCTTTTACCTTACGGCGTTTTTCTTGGGTAAAAGTTATTACGGCGTCGCCTTCCCGGCGTGTACGAAAATAAAGCCGCCCGATAGTTTCGCCTGGTACAACTATATGGTATTCTTCCTTATTTTCCGGCCCTGAGCAGGCTGTTAAATCGTCGGCTAAATATTCCCAGCCCCAGCCGGCTAAATCATGCCATGCGCCATCCACCCGCAGCTTGATGATTTCTTCGAATTGTGGCAAAGCTGGTTGCTCCCGCCCCACATAAAGCGCGCCACGGCGATAGATAAGCCAGCCCTTGGGGCAGCTTAAACTTTGTTCTTCCTTTAAGGCAAGCGCCGCTTCGGTTTGGGTAAAACTCAATTCCTCTGAGCTTACTTGATAAAAAACCTGCCTCACAACACGGCGCTGTAGGGCCGGGGCTAAGGCAAAAAAACCTTTGTCTAAAAAGCGCCTGTCTTTTTGCCAAAATTTAGCAACTGCCGCCTGTGTATACTCTGTTAACAAAGAATTTTCTTCCCGGCAAATATCCGCCGTGCCAGTAAGCGCTTGCAGCAGGTGTGGGTTGATTTGTAATAATTGCGGTAATATATCCAGCCGCAGATGATTACGCAAATATCGCGTATCCATATTGCTTTCGTCTACGCAAAAAGCCACATCATAGGCCCGGCAATAAGATTCCAGTTGTTGTGGCATAGCGCTCAGCAAAGGACGAATAATATTATTTTCGTCGGCAGCCATAGCCGATAAACCTTCTAAACCGCAGCCGCGCAGTAAATGCATTAATACTGTCTCTGCCTGATCTTGGGCATGATGAGCCACAGCTATTTTTGCCGCGCCGCTTTGGCGCGCTATTTTTCTTAAAAAAGCGTAGCGGGCGTGGCGGGCCGCGTCTTCCACATTCCCGCCTTTTTTTATTGAATTGGGGTCGGCGCAGCCCGCGTAAAAAGGCAAACCGTAATCTAAAGCCAGTTTTTGCACAAATTGCTGCTCTGCCAAGCTTTCTTTTCTTAATTGATGATCAAAATGCGCCACCACTAAACTATAATTGAGCTCTTTACTTAAATCAATCAATACATGCAGCATCACGCAGGAATCCCTGCCGGCGGAAACCGCCGCCACCACGGAAAACCCCGGTTGAATAAGCTTATGTGCCAGTATCCACTTGCGCGTTTGATAATATAAGGCATGCTTATTATTCATCAAAGGCATTGTTTACATCCTGTCTAGCTTACTGCTGAATATGGCGTCGCTTAAACGGTGTTTTTCTTTGGGGTCATGGTCAAAAATAAAGCCAAAACCATAATCATAATTAAATAAGGTGGTTTGCGGGCATTGGCCCTTGCGCACCAGTTTAGCCGGCAGCAAAAAACTATTTTTGCTGCCCAGTTTAAATTCCAGCAAAAACAAGGGTTCATAGGCAGATTCAAAAAATTCATTGCCCACCAAACACAGCCCGCCTATACTAATATCGAACATTTCGCAGCATAACTCGGGGGCAGGCGGCAGCTTAAAAGGCAAACCCTTCTGTAGATCTTGAGCATTTAAGCCATAAACATTAACTTTTGACCTTATTTCTTCCCGAAAATGCTCGCGCTGACTAACTTGCTCTATGGGTGCAATCTGCTCTATTAAGGTTAAGTACTGCTCCCTTTCTTTCTTAATTGTTTTTAGTTCTCCTTCTAATCTATAAAACCTTTTATCTAGGGAAAAGGTAATACCCACCCGGGCATTTTCACCCAAGGCGGAAAAACCTTGATATAGTTTTTCACTTTTCGCCCAAAAACTGGTTAAGGTGGCCAACTCAAAAAATAGCACATCAAAAACATCTACGCTTTTACCAAAACGATCTTCCGGCCTTAGGCATAAAGGCATATCGCTTTCAATAAACCTCAATTGCATCAATATCACTCCTTAAATACCGCTTTGATCTAAATCCCCCAGCAATTCATCTATAGCCTGCTCCGGCGTAGCCCATGAAGTAACAAAACGTAAAACCATTTCCTGTTCAGTTACTTGCCATAATTCGCATTGATATTCTTCGATTAAACGTTTGCCTAAACTATGCGGCATAATTACAAATTGTTGATTGGTACTTGAATTTGCATATAAACGAAAACCGCGCTTAAGTAAGCCCTCTTTAAGCCGCAGGGCTTGTTCATTGGCATGGCGGGCATTCTTGTAATAAAGCCCTTCGCTAAATAAGGCCAAAAATTGCAAGCCCAAGACCCGGCCTTTAGCCAATAAGGCGCCGCGCTGTTTTACCTGATAGATAAAATCATTTTTCAGTATTTCATTTTTTATTACCAGGGCTTCGCCAAACAAAGCCCCGTTTTTAGTTCCGCCTATAGAAAAGAAATCTGTATAGGCAGCCATATCAGCCATGGTCAAGTTATTATGCGGCGCAGTTAAAGCGGCGCCCAAACGCGCTCCATCCACATATAATAATAGCTGCCGTTCCTGGCAAAATTCCCGCAAACTAGCCAATTCTTCCGCACTGTATACGGTACCGGTTTCGGTAGAATTAGAAATATACACCAAGCGCGGCTTCACCATATGATGATCTTGCTCATGCGCTTTTAAAAGCGGCAAAATAAGTTCTGCCGTAAGTTTGCCCTGCGGCGCAACGGTAGTAAGGATTTTATGGCCGGTAGCTTCAATAGCCCCTGCTTCATGTACGCAAATATGGCCGCTAGCCGCGGCAATAACCGCTTCATGAGGGCGTAGAACAGCAGCTATAGCCAGCATATTTGCTTGTGTACCGCCGCTGACAAAATAAATATCGGCTTTTTCGGGCGCCATTTCTTGCAAAATAAGCTCTTTGGCCTTGAGGCAGTATTCATCTTCTCCATAGCCAATGCTTTGCACAAAATTTGTTTCTTGCAAAAGATTAAGCACTGCGGGATGAGCCCCTTCACTATAATCATTACGAAAACTATACATAATATCCACTTCCTTTAATTTATAATATCATTTTTTGGCGATATTTACAATATAAAGGTTTCTTTCAATAATCATCACTCGCTGCAAAATCAAATCGCGACATTTTTTCGTGCAGCAAGGGATAGTTTATAGACCCATACAGAACGCGGTACATGAAAACATTGCGTTCAGCTATGCGATAAAACGCTATATACGGCTTTATACCCAATATTCTATATCCTGCCGCCGCCATTTTTTTTTCGGGTACAAGCCGCCCGCGCTTTGGGAAAACCCTCAAGTCATTAGTTTTTTCTATTATCCTGCCGTGCATACGGAGCGCGGCCTGGCGGCTGTCTTGCGCTATATACAAGACTATTTCCTCTAAATCATCCAACGCTTCTTGAAGAAATTGCACATCATAGGTTTCCATCAATCAGCCCCCGCAGTCTTTCGCTCACCTCCGCTATGGTATAGGTTTTCGTGCCTGAAAGCCTGTTGGCTTCCGCTAAAAGCAGTTTTTCCCGCAAATCCAACATTTCTTCGCGGTATTGATACGCTTCAATGCTCATAAGGACTAAATCGCCTTCGCCGTTTTTTGTCAGGAAAACAGGCTCTTGTTTTTGCTTGCATAATGCCGAAATAGTATTGTATTCGTTGCGAAGCGCGGTAGACGGTTTAATTAACATCAATAAATCACCTCTCGATATGATTATATACATATTCTATCATTATAATTCGAACATGTCAAATCCGCTCCTCAAGCAAATCGGGGCGATATAGTCCGGCTATACGTGGGGCGGCGCCGGGCATAAAGAGAACCAGCGCCGCTATTTTGCAGTTTGAAATCAAAAAACCACTATTATTAGACAAGTTTTTGAGTTGCAAACTCAAAACTATTGACGTGCGATTGCCGTTGTGCTAAGATAATGCAGAGGTGATTGTGAAATGAAAAATCGTCAAAGCTATCTCAACACATTATTAGAGTTTCTTGATAAAGAGGTTATCAAGGTCATTGTCGGCGTTCGCAGATGTGGTAAATCAACCCTGTTGAGTCTCTTTACGGCTGAATTGAAAAAGCGGAAGATACCGAGTAAAAACATCATTCATATCAATTTCGAGAGTATGAGATATCGCGATATAACCGACCATAATCTTTTCTATGACTATATTGTGGAGCGCATCCCAGAAAACGGCAAAACATACCTGCTAATAGACGAGCCGCAGAATGTAACCGGCTGGGAAAAGGCTGTCAACTCATTCAAAGTTGACTTTGACTGCGACATTTATATTACAGGCTCAAACGCAAGGCTTTTATCAAGCGAGCTTTCGACGCTGATTGCGGGACGGTATGTGGAAATCGACCTATATCCACTGTCCTATAAAGAGTATTTGGATTTTCACGGCATAGAAAAAAGCGATAAAACTTTTCAAGATTATCTAAAATTCGGTGGTTTTCCCTCTATCGTAGAGCTTGGAGAGAATGTTGATAGGATCACCGATGTGTTGGATGGGATTTATAATACCGTTATAGTTAAAGACGTTATTGCAAAAAATAAAATCAAGGACGAGGAACTATTACAAAAAATCGTTATGTTTTTGGCTGACAACGTAGGAAATTCCACATCCTCTAACTCAGTCGCAAACAATCTGGTCAGCGAGAAGCGCTTAGAAAATACCAAGAAAGCTCCCGCGACAAGCACTGTCGAGAGTTATATCAGCGCATTGGAAAAAGCATTTGTTTTCTATGAGGCTAAGCGTTACGACGTTAAAGGCAAAAATTTGTTAAAGACGCTCGGCAAATACTTTATTGTTGATATAGGATTGCGCAATATGCTATTGGGCTATCGTGACATTGACAGAGGGCATATATTAGAAAATATAGTATTTTTGGAACTGAAGCGGCGCGGATATAATGTTTTTGTCGGCAAAGTTGATGAAAAAGAAGTTGATTTCATAGCGGAAAAAGCAAGCCATAAGATGTATATTCAAGTGTGCGAAACTTTGGGCGATGCTAAAACATTGGAACGTGAGCTTGCGCCGCTATTGGCAATACAGAATAACTACGAAAAGTATATCATTACAAGCGATAGGACTTTTGTGGAGAGCTACGAGGGAATTAAGGTCAAAAACACAGCAGATTGGCTTTGCGAATAAAAGTAAACAAAAAACTCGGACAAACGCCAACATGATGAAAGGGGGCGTGTTCAAATGAGTTACTTAACAGGGGTTAACAGCGCAGAGAGTGGCAAAATCTATGCTTACGGCAGGGTCAAATGTTGCCGGCACCGTACTGTGCGGCGGTTCTTCATTTTGCGTTGCCGTAAGAGCAGCGGGCGCAACGCCGGCATGACGCGCCAGCGTAGCCAGCTCTTTATAGCTTTGTTCACCTGCCCTATACTCCTGCCGCAAAGCCAGCAATTTCGCGCCGCATATCAGCATCACTACCAGAGATATGGCCGGCATCAACGAAGCCGTTGTTCTCTTTCTTTTAGCCGGGCAGGAATCATGTGGCGCTAGCGTGTGTTAATGTCAAGCAGAAATTGATCCAGTCGATCGGTCAAAAAATGGTCCATTCATTTCGTGTTTTGTAGCGGCTTAATTGACACGGCTAACAAGTCAACGATCTCATCAAGAGTAACCACTGTTTTAAAGCTTCATAGTAAATATTTGCGGCCTGAAAGGTCAGCTCTTTGGGCATGATGAACTACCCAAGCCCAAATAAGCCGCTCCGCTATCATTCCATTGTATTTGATAAAACCCAATGCAGCAAAAGGTGCCGCACCGAGTAGGCACACCCACGACACGGTTTCCATACCCAAGTACGGCTTCAATACAAAATAGAGGCCAACAGCCACCAAAATAGCGACCAAAGAAAAAGCGAACTGTCTGAGCGACAGGCCAAAGAACATCGATTCCGTGTAATCCCGGATTTCGCGGTTAATTTTTACTTCCATAATCTTCTATTCCTCCTTCACATTTCATAAAAAAATCGCCACATTTTCATGTGACGATTGCGTTACAAATAATATTTTTTATTTCTCTGAGTTTGATTCATCCTCTAGCCTGTCTTCAAACAGGATATTTGTATTGTCGCGCCTACCATAGAGGACACGCACGATATTCACAATACCCCCCTCATGCCGATAGAAAACAATATAACTACCGCATACTAAAAAACGATAATTATTCGGTATATTCACTATTGATGCCAGCGGAGCGCCACTGTCTGGGAAGTCTATCAGGCGGCGTATGGCTTTCGTTATCTTCGATACTGTATTGATGGCGGCGGTTGGGTTTGCAAGCTCTGCTGTGATGTATTCCTTAATATCGTGCAAGTCGCTTTGTGCTTCGGGAGCAATATGGATTTTTACCATGCTACACCCCCAAAGATTTTTCTACTTCCTCGATAGACAACCAGCACTTTTCGCGCCCTGACTTTTCACCCTCCGCAAGCTGTGCCATGAGTTTTAACGTGGCCTGCGTTTTCTCGTAGTCCACAATATCCACCAAAGCATAACGACCTCTGCCATTTTTGGTCAAAAACACAGGCGCGCCTGCGGTTACATCTCGTAGCACTTCATTATAGTTCCGTAAATCTGAAACCGGCTTGATATTCGGCATAATAACAACCTCCTTTGCTGTTATTATTATAACCAAATTATTCGTAAATTGCAACATAATATTTACAGCCCCATCATCTCGCGGACGACACGGTCGGCCATCTTAACCAAGCCAACCATAACAAGCATGTTGAAAATAAGTTCACCCACATAAACCCAAACCTGCGTAACTGCCGCCGCGCTTGAATCTACCGCTGGCGGTGTGGATGCAAATTTTTGAAAATATGACCTTTTTTGGCAATGATACCAAATACATACTTTATCTACCTCCCTCCTGATATGCTTCCTTAAGTTCATCAATAGCCAAACGCAGGCGCTTTACGCTGTTTTTAGCGTTCCCATATCTGATGCTGTCGTGAAGGTTCTCATGAATATCATCCAGATACTGTTCATATTCGCCGCATATATCTTCTATTGCGGTAATGTGTTTACAGAGTTCCATGCTACACAACTCCTGAATATCTGAGGTTTTTTCTTGTGCCTTCTCTTTGGTAGGTAGAACCACAACGGCCAAATACCCGGCAACAAGCGTTGTAATAACGCTGGTTACTGATACGCCGCTTTCTTTGCATTTCTTTTTCAACTTTGATGCTAATTCCGGATTCATTGCTGCCGTTACATTGGTGTAGTACTCTTTGTTCCATTTTCGCTTAGCCCTTGTCCCCGCTGTGCCCATATTACTTACCTCCAAGTTAGCCTATTTTTATATACTCTATAGGGCACCTCTAGAAACCAGAATAAACACTAACAAAATGATCAAAATGAGACTAATTACCTAAATATCCCCGTCATTGCGGAC
>WRKD01000131.1 GCA_009778255.1 Bacillota bacterium | reverse complement strand
CACATAACCACTGATCTGCACCAAAGCGGAAAGATCGCCCTCGAAATTGTCATAGGCGTAAGCGCCCTGCTCGGTGTAGGGGGTGTCGCTGCCCAGATGCAAGATGATGGGGTCGGAACCTATTATGGTTATGGTCGGCGCGCCGGTGGGCGGCGGCGGTGTTTCCCGTTCCGCAACGGTGACCGTGCGGGTGGCGCGCGCCGTTTGTCCGCCTAAATCTTCTACCGAGTAGTTGACAGTATAAACGCCTTCGTGTTCATTATCTACATTATTCGCGATATATACGGCGGAAGTCAAATCGGCGCCCAGGCAATCGTAAGCGGTATAACCCGGTTCGCTAAAATCTTCTCCACAAAAGATTTGCATGCCCGGCGAGCCGAAAAGCGTGAGCGTGGGGGGCAAAGTATAAGTTTTTTCCTCAGTTTTTGCCAGCACAGTTACCACACGCCTAGCAAAAGCAACATTGCCCGCCGCGTCCGCTACCCGGTAATCCAGCGCATATTCCTCCGCCACCTCGCTGTTTACCATACCGCTTACGCTAACTTTCGAGCTGATATCGCCGTCTACATTATCAATAGCCGTATAGCCCGGCTCCACAAAACTATTACCCTGCAATATTTCCATATTAGAAGCACCCTTAAGTGTCAACACCGGCGGTGTAGTATCCAGCTGTATAACCTCTACGACCCGCAAAGCCGCCGCCATATTACCGGCCGCATCCGCCACCTTATATTCCAATACATATTCACCCGGCGTCTGGATATCCACCGTGCCCGCTACCACAACTTTATTCGTAATATCGCCGTCTACATTATCAATAGCCGTATAACCGGGCTCCACAAAACTATCGCCCTGCCGCAATTGCATATTCGAAGCGCCTTTCAGTGTCAACACCGGCGGCGTATCGTCTGTGTAAACAATTTCTACAATACGCGTGGCAGTAGCCGTATTACCCGCCGCATCCGCCACCGCATATTCCAATCTATACACGCCCGCAACATTCACATTTACCGCGCCTGTTACCGTAACCTTAGCGGTGATATTGCCATCCGTATCATCAATAGCCGTATACCCAGGCTCCATAAAATTTTCGCCCAGCTTAAGCTCCATGATCACATTTCCCAGCAGCGTTAATACCGGGGCGGTGGTATCGATCACTTTAGGCTGGGTATTATCGCGCACCAGTTGCAGGGTTTTGCCGATATCGATCAAGCCATAGCCTGTTTGCTCATTATATCCTCCGCCCAAGGGTTTGGCGCCTTGTTGGATATAGGAGTAGACTTGGTCGTTGGTTAAAGCGGGGTTGAGGGCCCAGATTAGGGAGGCTAGGCCGGCGGCTTGCGGGGTGGCGAAAGATGTGCCGGCCATAGGCATGTACCCGCCTGCTGAAGTGGTGGTGTAATAGCTGCTGAGGGCTACAACACCCATGCCGGGGCCGTAATTGGATGAGGAGAGGCGCGTTGTGCCGTTTCCGGTAGACCCTACCGCCATGACATTGGCATAACGCGCGGGATAACAAAGCGAGGAGGCGCTTTCATTACCGGTAGCCGCGAATAAGGCGCAGCCCTTATTATATGCATAGTCGATGGCGTTTTTCAGTGTGATGCTGTCGCTTGTTGTACCGAGGCTGAGGTTGATGATCTTCGCGCCGTTATCAACAGCCCACATAATGCCCTTGGCAACATTGGCTACGCTCATAATACCATTGGCGTCATCAACCTTAACAGGTATGATAGAGGCGTTCCAATTGATGCCGACCGTACCGATGCCATTATTGCCCAGCGCTCCGATAGTACCCGCTACGCCGGTACCGTGCCCCAGTTTATCATTATTGGGAGAAAGCCCCGCCACCGCCGCATACCCCGCCAGCAGCTTCGGTAAATCGGGATTTAACGCAGTGCCGGAATCTACCACCGCGACAACCGGTCCGCCGCTTTTAACAATATCCCAGCCCGCAGCCGCGTTGAGCGCGTTATAGGCAGCCGTATAGCTTTTATAACCCGGGTCATTGGGCGCGGCGTCCGCTTTTATAGTATAGTTTGGTTCCGCGTAAACGATGAATTTACTGTTTTTGTATTTGTTCAGTGTCGCAGTGGGGTTTTTTGATAAATTCTCGGCTTTAACAACATATACATTATCCGTGACCACGGAAAGCCCATCTTTCAGTACTTTAGCCACCTCATCTTCATACTGCTTTTCTTTATCGGGGAATAGGGATTTATCGAAAAACTCGATGACGATTTCATCAAGCATTCCCGCGTCTGTATCTCCCCCTGCTGCGTACGCCGTTTGAGAAAACGGAAAAACCGCCGTTAATACGGCAGCGCAGAGGATGAGCGCCAATAATTTTTTCATATCATCCACCCTTTCCTTATAAAAAATGGGGTAAAATCTTCATCTTTACCCCATTTGCAATAGTTGCGGCGACTGTCCTTATTTCATTATTTCGGTTTCCAGCATACATTAAACGGTTTCAATCGCTCCGGGGGGAAGGCCTTCGCCATTCCCCCCGGAGCTAGATCATTGTTCAGATGCTATCGCTATACGAATGCATTTTTACAGTTTAAAGTACCGATAAGCTTGTTAACCATTACCAAGGAAATTCTCCTTCACCCCATTCGCCTGTTCCGCCTAAAGTTTTGTATAGTTCATACAAGTCTTTAGATAATTCCCACCAGCCAATATCCAAGCCGCATTCGGAGCAGCGAAGACCATCGCCAAAGGTGTTGAGTTCCCACACATGCCCCAGGGCTTCGGCAAAAGCTATGCTCATTAACGGCTCGCCATTGGTTCCGTCTTCATTGGAATAGAAGAACCAGATAACACCGCCCTGTGTGCATTTGGGATAAGTCACTTTAAAGATAACCGCGTCGCCGCCCTGACCGCCGGGGTAGAAAATGTATCCGCCATCCAGCGCTTCACCCATTATGCCCGCGCCGGTTTGAATTTCGGCTACCCATTGCATAACGCTTTTATTCCATAAAGTATTGTCGAGGGTGGGGTTATTTTGATCTGTGTTTTTCCAGATAGCTTCACCTTTGTCATTTATATCGAAGTAAAGATCATCGGCTTTCCAAATCAGTTTATAATCTGTGATTCCCGGTATTTCATATGTTGTGAGAACTTCCCGGAAAACGTAGCTGCCAGGTGTGAGTATATTACCTGTTGATACTTTGCCGAAAAAGTCTGTGTAAAAATTACCATTGTCTTGATCCGGGTTATTTATTTTTATCTCTTCACCGTCGACTATTTGATACAGCGTAAAGGCAAATTCATTTACCCCAACACTTATTAAGCCGCCAAACTTGGTTTTTGTGAACGATATATCACCTTTCGGGGTAATATCTTCCGGCTCGTTTTCTACATAGAACTTGCCGAATACCGGGACGACTTGCGGCTGGCAGGTAGTGTAATTCGGAGTGCCATCCTCATTAAACGGAGTATCTATGTAAGTCATGAAAAGCACATCGACCACTTCACCGTTTCCTACATAGTCGTTATAGTTTGCCATTACATCTTTAATAGCGGCTTTTTCGTCATCTTTCAGTATTGTGTTTTCAAACGCTTCCGAATCTACATCTACCGCGCCGAGCAGCGCCCAAGTAACGAGCTGTGTAATTACTCTGTTATCGTTCAAATCGCCATATTTATCATTGATGTAATTGAACGCCATGATCCAGTCTTTTTCTACCATCGAATGAGCAACCATGTACTGTTCAAAACCCTCGGCGAAATTCGTCGAACCGCCGTTAGCGCAGAAGGAATAGAATTCCTCTTTTGTCCTTTCGTTGATAACACCGATATAGAAGATATGGCCTGAAGCGTTAAGTCCCGGGTAGCCTATTCCGTTGCCATCATATCCCCAATCAAACCTTCCGTAACCATTAATAATTGTGAATTTATCGCCTTTCATGATATCCGGGCCAGAGATATTGCCATTAACCGTTCCGCCGAGTACAAAATGATTATTTTCTCCGTCGCCAATGACTATCTCAATATCAGCCATCTTCTTGAACACGTTAACTGCCGCGCCGGTGATCTCTTCAGATAAGGTGTATGTGCCAGGAACAACTTCTCCAAATACTACTTCACCGGTAAAATAACCAGGATTCTCAGGGCCGTAAGAGTGAGGATTTCCATCAATGCCGATACCGTTAAGGTAGAATTCAAGGCCGTCAAGGATATCAGCATCTAAACCTTTTGCTGTAAGCCAGTCAATTATTTTGATGCCTTCAACATTCTTGGTAAAGCTTAATGAACCTTTAGGGGTAATATTTGGCGTGTTTATAAATTCTACGGTTGCAATTTCACCTTCTCCTACTTCAACGACCTGATCTGGTTGAATAACATAACCTGGTTTCACCTGCTCAGAAACTGCGTATATACCCGGTTCAACATAAACTTTCTCATTAGCCTTTACATCACCTTTAACAAGGTCGCCCAAGAAGTCATCTTCGTCATATTCGTAAACATCGAACAGCGCCGTTAGGGCTTCCGGGTTGCCATCTGCCCATTCTTTGAGTATTATGGCATAAGGATCTTCTTTATTGGTGAAGGTTACAGTATACTTCCCGCCCTCTAAAGCCATTTCGGGGGTGATTTCTATAGTAGCTACATCGTCATCGATATCAAAGGTATCGCTCGCCACGTCTATAAGAGTGTAATTCTTTGCAAGCTGGTTCAATAATTCACTTACTGTGTAAATACCCGTCGGTACGCTAATTTTGCCGGGGCTTACGGTTTTATTGCCATGATTTGCGTTTATTTGATATTCAAAATCAAATTTTGCGGCTAATCCTTTGGGGTCTTTTACAACATTGCCTTGGGCATCCAGCCATACTTTAACAATTTCAATATCTACCATGGGATGCTGCAGCTGGATATTCTTGCCATCCGGCGCGCCGCTGTTATTGCTAAAGCTGATCCAAAGGGTGCTGCCGCATTCCGGGCAGACAACTTTGCCGACAGAGGTGGTTCCATCTAATACATCTTCAAGAGTCCATTTGGTGGTTCCTTCAACATGGTTGAAAACAAATGTGAAGGGGCTTTTTTTGAAATCGTGTAAAGTGATATGGTCGTGTTCGTCAATGGCTTGTTCGGGCCAAACGCGTCCGTTGCCGCCGAAGGTATTGCAGTGGAAGTTTGCATTGTTCTTGTCTACTTTTACTCCTACACCGCCAATATAATCATTCTGAGTTCCCACGTTTCCATTACTATTACCATTACCATTACCGGGCGCCGCCAGGGCGGGGATTGCGAGTGCTAAGGCCAACACTATTACCATCGCTACTAAAATGAATTTTTTCATTATTTTTTCCTCCAAAATTTTTTTATTTTTTGTTTTTTTTATTCCGCTTTTATTCTGGAGTAGTGGCTCTCCCTTTTCAGCCTCTTTTGTTCTATCGTTGGGGTTCGATTTTTTCAGCCTCTTTTATTCTTCGGAGTTGGGGTTCTCCGTTTCACATTCATTTTTTTAATGTGACAGCTTTATTCATTTATTTGTTGTTCTCACCTCCAAACTTAGTATTTTATATGATACCTTTGTTACAATTTTAATTCTTTTCTTTTTTTTGATTCTACTATATAGTTCGTTGAAAGTGATGATATTTTTGGGGTAAATTATAATTTTTATTAACCTTTTTTTTAAACTTACAATTCGTAGTAATACCTGTCTTTGATAAAACGTCCTTTGAAGTTAGATACTTGGAAACTAAAAGTTAAATACCAGTTAAAAGCCATTAGTTTTTATGAAATAATTGTCATTTTGCTTTCTTGTTCTATATTATTCGTTTAGTCTGATGGATTTTTTGGGGTATTTTTGAAAATAATTTGATTAAATTTTTAAAAGTTTTGTTTGGAATAATAAGTCTTATAAGTATAATATTATCACTATATTATAAAGGGCTAAACTAAGTAAAGCCAGTATTTGTACGCATGAATTATTCAGAATATATAGATATGTATTTATAACAACCTGAGTGGTTTGCTTTGCGGCTGATGACTGATGGTTGTGCAGGAATGAAGAAAGTTTTAACGAAATTGATAGATGAATAATGAGCAAGTTGATAAGACAAGGGAATATGAAGGAAAACTAAGGATGATATTTATGGCTAATACAAAACTAAAAATGTTTAAGTCCAAAGGGACTATAATTTTTCTTGCTTGCCTAGCGGTTTTTCTCATATGCGGTTTTTCAATTGCTTTGCTTTTTAGTGCAGCAATAAAAAATCATGCCAAAGCAGCCGAGGATACTAAACAAGTTGCCTTAACACCGGCCATTATAACCAAAGCAGAACCGGAATACTTGATAGTGCCCGAATTAGATGATTATATAGCCACTGGTGAAATCATTCCTATTGCGATCAGAGATTTTATCTCATATTATTATGAAGAGCTATATGAAGATATTATGCTGCTTTGCCCGGGTAACTGTTATGCTTATCCAAAAGAGCGGAATTCAGAGTTTGGCTATCAAAATGAAGAGATATCGGAGAAAATGCTTGCTAATCATAGTGAATACTTATTGAAAGAAACTGAAAACAGAAAACACAGCGTATTGCTGCCGCAATATTTTGATCCATTTCCGCGGGAGTTTAGTTATGGCGCAAATACTGAATCCATTTATATAGAAGCTGTAAGGGACTATTTAGCAACAAAGGGAATAAAAAATATTCCTATCATTATACAGGAAGTTTTAGAAGCCGATTTAGATGGTAGTGGCAATATTGATGCCATTATCATTGCGGAAAATATTCCGGATTATATATATAGCAGGCAGCCGGAAAAAAATGACAATGCTCAAAAGTTAAGCGACTTAAAAGATATTACTTATCAACCCGGAATGTGCCATTATCGTGCAGTACTGTTTTGGCAAAAGGATCAGCCTATTCAGGAAATATATTATAATAGCCGTGATATATTGCGAAATTATGATGACAATTTATTATATGTGGATATTTGGGGTTACGCTACTGAAGAAGGGTATGATTATGAATATCTAGAGGATGTTTATTTATATGATAATGATGGAAATGTAATACTTTGTGAAATGCGTGGTATAAGCGATGATTATGGATCCGGGGACTATTCTTATTTTGACTATTATTATGCCATTACAGGTATAGCTGATTTAGACAATGACGGCAATATGGAAGTTATATTTGAAAGAGAAAATTATTATTTAAACAGGAGGATATATAGATTGGAAAATAACTGCTTAACTAAGATATATTCATCTTATAGCTGCCGAATATAGAGGATTGGGGAGTAATGAAAATGTTTTTTAACAATAAACAAAATACTGTTATCAAAAAATCTTATGGCCGGCGAACTTTTTTTGCTACCTTAGCTATAACTATCTTTTTTTTCTTGTTGGTGGTGTTTTTGCTTAGTTATTTTCCTTCTGCTAAAGATATTACACCGCTAGAAGAAGTTTTTGAAAGCTCTTTTCACGATACCAGTGATATTATTATGCCTGAAGAAGAAGTTATGGAAACGGATTCTTTAGTTCTCGGAAATACTTATACTTGGGCAGAAGAAAATGGATTGTGGTATGCGGTGAATGGCTTAGGAAAAAAAGTGTTAGAACAAGGTTTCAGCCAACCGGGAAGCATATTTGAAAATAGCAGCGGTTGAAATTTCCAAAAAAAATTTCAACCGCTTCTTTTATTATAAGTGCCTTAAGGCAAAAGCCTGTAAGGTCACATTCTGGCTTTTAGCTTTTATCTTCTCGCTTCTGGCATCTTGCGGGCTTTAGCCCGCAATAGGGGGAGAGGGGATAGGGACGTATCTCTATCCCCAGATTATAATACTATAGTGTGGCTATATAAACATCAAGGGATTAGTAATGGGGGGGGAGGGGATAGGATTTGAGCCCTATCCCCGTACGCGTATGTCGTTTTATATAACACGGATATAGCCCGGTGTTTAACTCGGTTTATCGCTAGGTATATAGCACGACCTATGCGGGTTATGTTGGGCGGCGGGGGATGATTTTACTTTATTGCCAAGACGCCGCGGGGGGTGTGAAGGGGTGGTGGTTAGTTGTTGCGTTAAAATGTTGCTAACCCCTGGAGTTGTTATTGCTTTATCTAGTTTATAGCCTA
>WRKD01000130.1 GCA_009778255.1 Bacillota bacterium | reverse complement strand
TGGGCTATTTCGCCCAGCGCCCTTTTTATTATTTTCTTAATACTTACCATAGTTTTCAGCAACGTTTTGCTGCGTATAGCTGCTGTTTTCCGCTATTTCCAATTGTTTATTACGGGCTTGCGCAAGTCTTTTATTGCCGGAACTATTATTAAGTTTGAATTGAGAAATCAGCTGTTCCAATACACTGGCTTGCCCGCTCATTTCTTGAGAGGCAGCTGCGCTTTGTTCGGCTGTGGCACTGTTTTGCTGCACCACTTGCGCTACTTGATCTATGCCAGTATTGATTTGGGATATACTCAATGTTTGTTCAGTAGACGATTTAGCTATTTGGGCTACAATTTGGGTGCTTTCGTTTATGCCAGAGACGATTTCTGTTAAACTAGAGGAGGTTTCGGAGGCTATTTTAGCGCCTAATTCTGCTTTTTCCATAGAATTTTGTATCATATCGCTGGTTTCTTTAGCGGCTTCGGCGCTTTTAGCCGCCAGATTGCGTACTTCTTCTGCAACGACTGCAAAACCTTTACCGTGTTGCCCTGCTCGCGCCGCTTCAACGGCAGCGTTGAGTGCCAGGATATTTGTTTGAAAAGCTATATCATCTATGACCTTGATAACTCTGCTTATGCTTTGACTGGCTTGATTTATATCACTTACAGCTGTCATCATTTCGTCCATTTGACGGCTTCCTGTTTCAGCATTTTTCATAATAGAATTTGCTAGCGAAGAAGCGCGATCTGCCATTTCGGCATTTGTTTTAGTTTTTTCCGCCATTTTAGATATGGCTGAAGAAAGCTGCTGTACAGAGGCTGCCTGTTCGGTTGATCCCTGAGCTAAGGTTTGTGCGCCGTCGGCAATTTGTTTAGCGCCGTCGGCAACTTGAGAAGTAGAAGAATATGCTTTGCTCATAGTAAGATTAAGGTCGCGCATAATAATATTAATTGAATCTTTGATCAGTATGAAATCGCCTTTGAAATCATATGTACATTCAGTAGTAAGGTCGCCTTTGGCTAAACTCTGCATATTTGCTTGTATTTCCCCAATATAACCTCTTAATTGCATATAAGAATGCTCTAAGGCTCGCGCCAGTTGACCTATTTCATCTGCCGAGTTTACTTTTATTATTTCTGAAGAGGATGAAGAAATATTAAGATTACCGGAGCTGATTTTTTCTGCCACGACCCCGATTTTTTTCAATGGTTTGCTAACCGAGAAAAGACTAAATAAAAATATTAAAACGCAGGCCATTATTCCGGAAATAATAGCTGCTTGCAATACCTGCATTAACATTGTTTTTTGATGCGCTAAAGTGGAATCTATGTGTATTCCCACAAAAAGTATGCCAAGAACTTCATCATCTCGGATAAGTGGCGAGTAGTAGGCGGCATAAGTTGCGCCGAACAGTACGGTTTGCAGCGAGTAATTTTGCCTTTTCTCAAGAACTAAATCGATTACAGTTTGGCTGGCTTTCGTTCCTATCACCCTGTTACCTTGATCATCAATTAGTGTGGTATTGATACGAGTATCACCATCGAATAGTGTTACTTCACAGTTGCTACGTTTTTTAATATCATCTATATACTGAGTCAAAGATAAATCGTTGCCGCAACTTACTGCGCCAATGATATTCCCTTCTGAATCTTTAATGGGGGCGCTTCCTCTGGTAGAAAGCCCCGACGTACCTCCATGTTCTATTGTACGGACTCCTTGTCCTGTACTAAGGGGGGTCGCTAGTGATTTTTGGTTCAAAACATTATCGCCTAGTGTATCATTATGACCTCGCGCCAGCGCTGTACCATTTTTATTGCAAATCGTGATAATATCCATACCATCCATGAAAGTGGTTATTTCATGCTTTAGCCCTTCTGAATCATTATTTAGTACATATTCTATAACATTATCTTCATGTGCGATTATTGAGGCGCGTATATAGGCGTCATCTTGCTGTTCTTCAAGGGCTCTTGCAAAAGAAATATTGGCGGCTTCTGCTTCAGCTGTGGTAAGCTCATTTATGAGAGATTTCGTTTCAGCCATGACAATCCAATAGATTATTCCAATAATAACTACGATTAACAAAGTTACTATTAAAGAGATTTTCATTCCAAGGCTTTTTATTTTCATTAATTCTTCCTCATTTCTTTTAAATTAACATTGGTTTTCACATTATATTGTTTTTATCGGTAATAATGAACCAAAGATTAATCTTTCAACAGCATTATTGAAAAGGGTGAATTGAACACTATAAATGCGTTTAATTACTGTTCACGCCTTTTTGCCGAAATTAGTTATTCTTAAGGCTTTAGCCCGAAGAATTTTATCGCGGAGCAATACAAAGCAATAGACAAGATCCTTCGCTTTGCTCAGGATGACCTAATTAGGCGGAGAGTGAATAATAGCCATTAATCAATATTCTGTCAAATGTTTCAAGAACTCCATTGATTTTATCCCCGAAATTATCTATAATACTCATATCAATACTCATATCAAGAATACTCCTAGCTCCTGACTCCTGGCTCCTGACTTCTTGGGTTTGCGGGCGAAGCCCGCCCTATGCTATAATGAAACTGGCATATTAAAGGAGAGAAATATGGTTAAGCAGCGCTTGCAAAAAATTTTAGCGGAACATGGCTTGGCTTCGCGACGCTTAGCGGAAGGGTTGATTAGCTCCGGGCATGTGGCTGTAAACGGGGTAATTATAAGTGAGCTTGGGTTTAAGGCAGATGCAACTGTTGATAGTATTATTATAGACGGGCAGCCTTTGCCTAAACTGCCAGATTTACGCTATATGCTATTGCATAAGCCCATTGGTTACCTATGTTCGGTAAAAGATGAACATGGTAAAAAAAGCGTATTATCTTTGTTGCCAAAAATGCCGGAGCGTCTTTACCCTGTAGGGCGACTGGATTATAATAGCAGCGGTTTGCTTCTTTTAACCAATGACGGCGCATTGACAAATATTTTGTTGCACCCTTCATATAAGGCGCCAAAAACTTATCGCGCGGATGTTTCCGGCCCTGTATCTGTAGCCGATGTAGATAAACTGCGAAATGGTGTGCTGCTGGAAGATGGCCCTACTGCCCCGGCGCGCGTTAATGTATTACGCCGCGCTCAAGGTTCCAGCACTTTAGAAATAACTATCTACGAGGGCAGAAAGCGTCAAATACGCCGTATGTGCCAGCAGATAGGACATCCGGTAAGGCAGTTGATACGTTTGCGTTTCGGCCCTTTAAGTTTGGGGCAATTAAAACCGGGACAGTGGCGCGAATTGAATTCCCATGAAGTTAGGGTGTTGAAAAATGAGCAGACTATGAGGAGAAATAGTAAGCATGGCAGATAAAAAAGAAACCGGCTTGATTCAAGTATATACCGGAGACGGCAAAGGCAAAAGCACCGCTGCGTTTGGCCTGGCTTTGCGTGGTTTGGGCTGCGGCTTAAAAGTTGCGATCATACAGTTTATGAAAAAAGGTGAATGGTATGGTGAAACAGCAGCTTTGGCCAGGCTACCGGAAATAGAGTTGTCTTCATTTGGCATGGACGGCTTTCTAATAAAAGGCGAACCGCTGCCACCCGCATATATCGAATTGGTTCAGGCAGCTTTAGAAAAAACAAAAAACCTGTTAAAAGCTGGTGAAATAGATATTTTAATACTGGATGAACTAAATAACGCCATTTTTTTTGGGCTGGTAACTGAAGCGCAAACTCAAGAACTGCTTATGCTGAAGCCGGCTCATATGGAACTTGTTATAACCGGGCGCAATGCTCCACAGTATTTATTGCAAGCCGCAGATCTGATTACAGAAATGCGAGAGATAAAGCACCCTTATAGGCATGGTCTGGCGGCTCGGCGCGGAATAGAATACTAGTATATAAATGGGGAGTGGCAAGTGAAAAGCTTTTCGGGGTTTTCGCGAAGCGAAAACCAGGTAATTGTAATCGGCGGCGGGCCGACTGGTATGATGGCGGCGCTTACTGCGGCAGAAACTGGGGCAGCTGTAACTTTGTGGGAGCGTAACGATTGCTTGGGTAAAAAGCTCTCTATTACCGGCAAAGGGCGCTGCAATATCACAAATAATGCGTCCACGGAAGAGTTAATAGAAAACATGCCTGGAAACGGCATTTTTTTATATGGCGCTTTCAATCGTTTTCCGGCGCAATCTACTATGGATTTTTTTGAAAAATTGGGTGTGGAGTTGAAAACGGAACGTGGACGTCGTGTTTTTCCGCTTTCCGATAGCGCTAATCAGGTGGTGGGCGCTTTACGCCACCGCTTAGAGGAAGCAGGCATAAATATTCATTACCAAAGGCGGGCTGCCCGCTTACTGAGCAAGGAAGGCCGCATAAGTGGTGTTGAAGATACCCGTCAAGAGAGTCAGGCTGCTGTTGCGGTGATCTTGGCAACCGGTGGCGCCAGTTATCCTGCTACCGGTTCTAGCGGTGATGGCTATAAAATAGCTTTGGCGGTTGGGCATAGCTTGATAAAACCGCGTCCGGCGCTTGCGCCCTTAGAAATTACAGAAAACTGGCCCAAAGAACTGAGCGGGCTGAGCTTAAAAAATGTGGGTTTAAGCGCTTATTTTGCCGGTAAAGCTTTACGCCGCGAATTTGGCGAATTGCTTTTTACTCATTTTGGACTATCCGGGCCAATAGTACTTTCACTTTCGCGTTCTATTACTGCTTTACCAAATGGCGGAGCAGGCGCCCAACTGATATTAGATTTAAAACCAGCGTTAAGCTTCGAGCAAGTGGATAAGCGTCTGCAAAGAGATATTGAAGCAGCCAGCCGTAAATATATAATCAATGCTTTGGCCGGGCTTACTCCCGCAGCATTATTAGCGCCATTATTACGGTTAGCTGAAATACCGCATAATAAATACGCCCATCAATTGAGCCGCGCCGAACGAATTAAATTAGCTGCTTTATTGAAGGCTTTGCCTATTACGGTTAAAGGTCCTCGTCCCTTGGCAGAGGCTATAGTTACGGCAGGCGGGGTACATGTGAAAGAAATAGACCCTCAAACAATGGCATCCAAAAAACGAAGCGGCTTATTCATTGCCGGGGAATTATTGGATGTAGATGGTTATACCGGCGGATACAATCTGCAAGCGGCTTGGTCTAGTGGTTACATTGCCGGTCAAGCAGCAGCGCGCTATTGTTCTGAATATAGCTAATTGATTATATTAGACTGAAAATTTATTTTTTTAAGATAGTAGAAAAAAAGTATTAATTGTGATATAATGTATTAAAAATAATTATAAAAGAGGAGATAATTTGCATTTTCTGCTCGTAAATAGCTGTTTTACTGGCTTTTTAGGGTTATGCAAATGGCTAACTATTTTATTTGGAAGGAGATAATTATGATTGTAACCGATGTAAGAATGAGGAAACTATTGTCGGAAGGGAAAATGAAGGCAATTGTATCTATTACACTTGATAATGCTTTTGTTGTGCATGATGTAAAAGTTGTAGATGGACAAAATGGTCTCTTCGTTGCTATGCCTAGCCGTAAAACTCCCACAGGAGAGTTTCGTGATATCGCGCATCCGATTTCACAGGAAGCGCGAGATACGATTCAAAAAAAGGTATTAGAGGCATATCAATTGGCTTTAGCCGAAGAAGAAATGATCACAGAAGAAGCATAGTAATTGCAAAGGGAGCCGTTTTACGGCTTTCTTCTTTTTTGATGAAAATCTATAGTATAATAGAATTTTAAGTATAAATCGAAATTTACTCGGGCTAAAAATTTTAGCCCGAGTTTTTTAATGGGCAGGTATATACTAATATCATACAAAAATTTAAAAAAAATGCTATTAAAATTCAATTTGTGACCGAATTGTAACTAATATATGCTATAATAATAATTAGCATTGAAAATGAGTTGAGTTTTTTCAATGTAAAAAAAAAGAAAAGAGAGGTAATAAGGTTATGAATGTGAAGAGAAGAAGAACAAGATCAAGGTTGATGGCTATGGTCCTTACTGCAGCTTTGGTGTTAACGTCAGCGGTGCTACTTAGCATGGATGACGCCTATGCCATACCAGGGTACACCGAGCTGACCGGAGGATTACAGTTTGGCGAAACGACAATTACAGCCGGAATACTGGGACGAACAGTTGTAAACAATCATCAGTATGTCGCAGCGGTTTTCGGAACTGGCGGTTGGTCGCCCAGCGGCTATGTCTTCAACAATGTTGATTATCGCGCAGCTTTCGATGGGGAAGTTGGCGACGGGTTAAGCGGCGCCAGTTATTATGACGGCCCGAAACTTGGGCATGTGGGAGTCGAGTTTAAAACAGCGCAGAAAGTAACACAATTCGCCTGTGTGCCGCGTCCTGGATATGGCACGAGCCGTTTAGTAGGCGCGCAGTTTCAAGGCTCCGATAATGGCGTTAATTACACTTCACTCTTTACGATCAGCAAAATCAATGCAAACGGCGCAACGTATTTTACGGCTGCGGATGGACTAAACGCTACAAAAGCTTATAAGTATTATCGTTTACTTGGTACAAACGATGTAGCCGATGTTTTAAACATTGCGGAACTCAAGGTTTATACAGATGATAACTCTGGTGGAACAGGAACTGGAACAGGAACCGGTACAGGAACTGGAACAGGAAACTCAACAACAAACGGATTAGCTATGCCGGGATACAGTGAATTAACCGGTAACCTACTGTTTGGCACTACTTCTGTTGTAAGTGGAACTACCGCTTCCGACCTACAATGTCGCACAATGGTTAATAATCACCCCTATGTTGCTGCAGTATTTGGAACAGGCGGCTGGAATGCGAATGGTCTCTATAGTTTTAACAATGTAGATTATCGTGCAGCCTTCGATTCAACCGTGGGCATTTGGCAAACAGGCCCCAGCTATTTCGACGGCGCCAAATTGGGCTATGCCGGGGTCGAGTTCAAAACTCCGCAGATAGTCACATCTATCGCCTATAGCGCGCGGGAAGGCTATTCAGCAAACCGTCTTGAGGGAGCATATTTTCAAGGCTCTAATGATGGAGTTAATTATACTACTCTATTTGTTGTAGACCAAGTCAGAACATACAACAACCCCTATGGCATGACCTTTAGGACTGTTGCCGACGGCCTTATAGCCGATAAAGCTTATAAATATTTCCGTATGATCGGTAATTCCAATATGGCGGATGTATTGAATATTAAGGAATTGAAGCTTTACATCGGCTCGGACGCCGGTACAGGCAATGCCGGTTACCGTGTGTTGCCGCCCTCAGGCCCCAGTGTAGCAGGTTTATTCAATAACCTGAAAAACTCGGCTTACGACCCGTATTATGCTAATGTTATTCTGCTGAATGAAGATAGAATATATCAAGTAGGCGCTGCCTGGGCTTATGAGAAACTTGACTTGACCAAGCCGTTTGCCATGGAATCTTATGTGTATATGTATCACAGCTTAGACAACAATGCAGCGACCATAGCAGATGGCATTACTTTTACGCTGCAAAAAGATCCACGTGGTTTGAACGCGTTTTCTCAACCCGGAGGCACCATGGGCGAAGCTTTGGGTGTATATGGCAGGGTTTGGGTCAAAAACGCTCTATCCATTGAATTGGATACAAAAATTAATATTATAAATCCGGCTACGAATGACGAATGTGTGACCGATCCCTCCGGCTACGGCCCACATATCGCGGTGGTTACCCCCGCGGCTATAGTTTTACCCGCAGACCACAATAATCTAGCCAAGTTCACCATTGCCAATAAATGGTACGATTTCAATGTATCCTGGACGCCTCTTGGTGCGGGTGGTAGGCTAGACTACACTTTCGACGGCAAATCTTACAGTTATACAGTGGCCAACACTGTAAAACAATTTGGCGGCACGGAGGTTTTCTGGGGCTTTGCCGGTACGACCGGCGAAGAAACGCAGATCAACGCGATTGCTTTTAAAACCCTACCTAATCAAAAAACTGTAACAGTAACTTATGATCCCAATGGCGGCGAAGGCGAGATCAATGTAGAAACATTGCCTAAAGGCAGCGATTATGAAATAACGGA
>WRKD01000129.1 GCA_009778255.1 Bacillota bacterium | reverse complement strand
ATCAAGCCAAAGTAAAGCCGGTTTATTTGTTAAAAAACTGGGCGAGAGCAGAGTCGCCTACGATAAAACTGCCATTTTCCATACTTTTTGGCCCCTAGATTATTTATCCGAACAGGATCAAGTAAGGCAAACAGTGAACAATATACTATCTTCCCAAGGAATTGGCGCTCTTATTATCAATCAAGCGATTCCCGGTTCGGCGGCAGCTATAGCAAATGCAGCCGCCTGGCGCGAACATTGTTTTATTGTTGCCTGTAGCCCTCTTGAAGAAACCATGGCAATTGCCCAAGAGGCAGATTTAGTTTTGGCTTATGATTTAGCCGCCCTGGGTTTATTGGCAGCCGAACAGGCTGCCAATATGAATGCGCAAGCACTTGTTTATTATTTTAATAAGCAGCAGAGCGGCGTGTATGCACAGCAATACGATTTAGCGGAGCAAACATGTATTGATTTAGATATGGAGTTTATACCTGTGGAGCTTCCCGAAGATGCGCATTCAGATGTAGAAAAAACGAAGTTTTTTACCAAAGATGTGGCGGAAAAAATAGCAAAACATGGTAAGGATACAGCTTTTTTTTCTGCTGACGCAGCTTTTGCGCCGCAAATACTGATCTCGCAGATTATTGCAGCACAGGCTATTTTTCCGCTGCCTTGTCAACCTTCTCCTTATGCTGGTTTACCGCAAGCTTTGGGTATGGAAATTAATGATAATAATTATGGCGATTATGAATATGTTAAAATGCAAGTAAAACAAATACTGTTGGGCAAAGGCTTAGGCGGACGTTTGGCTAATTTTACTGTGGATTGGGAAGATTTGGAGATCATAACCGCTTATGAATATGTATCACAATGGCTAAGAGGGGAAGTGAAAAATGAAAAACCTGATATAGCGGAAATAAGTAAAATAATGGAAAATATTTCAGGAACCCCATGTCACCTACGCCTTTATGAGAAAAATGGCGTAGTTTATAATAATTATATCTTATACTATATAATGCCAACTATTATTTAGAAAAAACAAATTGAAAATAATGTGCAACGAGAAAATAATGTGTAATGAATAGAAGGAAACTAAGTATGAGTATTTAATAATTATAATAGGCGCTTATACTTTTTAGGCAGGTTATAATTTTGGAAATAGCTTATATTGAACAGTATAATCAAGGAGGTGATACCGGTAAGAGCCGCCTTTATATGTATGGCGTTGACAAACAAAAAAAGGAGAGAAAAAAATGACATTGAAAAAACGAGCTTTTGTTGCCTTACTAGCCATCATGATGCTTTTCGCCTTTTCTTCCAGCGGTTTTGCTGTAACCGCATGTCCTGATCCCTTTCCTTTCACTCAACCAAACGGTATACTTATCTCGGTAAGAACTATGGGCGATGAATTTCTTAGCTGGTGCGAAGACGCCAATGGCAACCTGATTGTTTTTGATGAAGAAAAAGAAGGCTATTGCTCTGCTTTTTGGACAGACGAAGGTGTAGCTTCTACAGGAGAATTGATTGGTATGGGCATGTCGGTTATGATGCTTCGCCCAGCTACCCAAGGTCATAAGATTCCACAAAGAGTACTTGATAAAGCAGCCCAAACCCGTGAAGAAATGACGGCTGGCATGACAGAAGAGCTTGCTCCGATAGACTTTGAAGCGTTGTTTGCCCCTGAAGATTTTGATGCGCCTACGGTTACACTTCCTGTAGTTGTTCCGGTCGAGCTGATGAAACGTAAAATGCTGATGGTTCATGTTACATGGGAAGACAGAAGCAATCTTTATATCAGCGCCAATAACCCCACTGTACTTATGCCAAAACTAACAGGCAAACAGATATATGACCTTTGCTTTGGCCTAAGACAAGAAGTAAACAGATCGGTCAACGGCTATTACCAAGAGATGATGCTGTCGGATGAAGCCGTTATCCTCCCCGCCGAGGTCGATGATCCCCTGGATGGCTATCAAGGTGTTATAGAAGTGGTATTGCCCGGTCAAAACCCCAATCCCAGAAACACCGGTCAAGGTGCAGTAATGCAGAATGCTATTAGAAAAGCTGTTGCAGAAAAAAAAGTTGATCTTTCGAAATTCGATACGGATAAAAACGGTAATCTGGCCACGGCGGAACTTGCCATAGGCTTTATTGTCGATGGCTGGGAATCGGCTATCGGCAGCAATTCCCCCAGTTTCTGGGGCGTATCGACCAGCGGCACCCCAGCTGCGGCAGACACCAATGGCGTTAAAATAGCTAGTTTCTTTGGTCAAGGCGCTTATCATAGAAGAACCGGCAATATCCCCAGCGATATGCTGATTACCGGTATTATTGCTCATGAAATGGGCCATTCCGGTTATAGCTATCAAGATACTTACGATTACGGTACTTTAACCGGTAGTAATACTCATACGGGCCATGGCTACTGGTCCTTGCAGACCCAAGGCAGCTGGGCCAGAAAAACCGGTGAAAATAGCGGCACTACCCCAGGTTATCAAGACGCATATAATCTGGTACGTTCGGGCCATGTTATACCGGGTATTGTACCCAATGGCCAAAGCGCCGTAATGAACTCTCATTTAGATATTTATATAGCCCAAACACCCATAACCACCCCGGAACTCGCTGCCCCGGCTACTCATCCTTACGGCACACGTTACGGCGGTCAGTTCTTCCTCTTGCAGCAAAGGAAATTCGGCGCTGTAGATAATTATGATCAAGGCTGCTTTGGCAGCATCAGCTCCGCCGCCAATGTCAGAACCGGCGGCATGCTTATTTTCCACAATGATATGGCAGTAAGTATTACACGTATTAATGATAAACCTACTCATAAAAGGTCGGCTATTGAAGAAGCGCATGGCGGACCCATGAGCATGGCTCAAAGATCCGGCATGTTAGAGCCGGGCGCTACCAGAAATAACGGCGATCTTAACGATTTATGGGGCGTAAGCAAAATTGAATTCTCCCATAGAAGCGACCCGGGTAGCGGCACCTACAGATATGAAGACGGTAGGGCTTGGGTAAATGCCTTAACGCCGGCGCCGTTGCAAGATGTACCCTCCGGAGTAACGGTAACATATATCAACTGGGATCCAGCTTCCTTGACCACCAGTTTTATGATGGGCTACAATGCTCTGCCGCCCATCATAGATGTTCAACCGGTAGGCGCAATTCTTGCGGAAGGTACTCCTTATGAATTGTTCGTAGAAGCGCATCCTAACGATCCTCTCGGCTTGGAAGGGGTACTTTCTTATCAATGGTTCTGCAATGGCCAGCCCATCGAAGACGCTGTTGAAGATTTCTATGCTCTGCCTTTCTTGGCGCCGGGTATCTATGAATACTATGTAGAAGTGACATATACCATACCGGATAATGAAGATGGCGGCATAAAATCGGCGACAACGGTAAGCGATGTAGTTACCGTGGAAATCCAGTTTATTATTTCCGGTATCTCTATTGGCAATGGGCAAGCAAATTTGGACTTTGATATTGTATCGCCCAACGGCAAAGGCTATACGGTTTATCTTTCCCAAAGCGGTGAAGAAGGCAGCTTTGAACCTTATAGCAATGTTAACTATAATGCTGCCGGTGCGCATATTAAGGGCCTGACCAATGGTGTGGAATACTTTGCCTATGTGGAATACTATAGCGCTGGCTATTTATGCCGCAGTATTACCGTTTCCTTTGTGCCCAGCAAATAAAGCATAGCAAACAATATGTTTGCGTTGATAAGTGGTTAATGAAATGAAAAAGGGTTGTTTTCCCAAATTTGTGGGAAAACAACCTTTTAGCTTTGCGGATTATTTATAGAGCTTGGTGTTTTGTATAATGCCATCCAGTTCTTGTAAAGCTTTTATAGAGCGTTGTAATTCTTCGTCATTTAATTTGCCAATTTCGAGCACCAGTTTGTCGAGTTTAATGGTAGCATGCTCAAAAGAATCTACGGCGGCTTTAATATACTCCATATAACTGTTCATAACCTCTTCATATTCTGAAGATTTATTGTTTAGCCTGTTTTGTGCAGAGCGGTTTATTATATCTGCATAGCTTTCTTCGTCGAATAGCTCAAGTTTTTGCACCACATCTTCACCTAATTTAAGCAAATGATCCTGCAAATACTGCACCGGCATAACAAACTGATTATAGCTAAGGCTGCCTTCATCAAACCTGTCGCCGGCTACTTTTATAATACCGCTTACTTGTTTTTGTATACGCTGCGTTTGTTCGCTGATATTCAGCAAACTTCGTCTAAAGAAATCGATTGATTTGTTAGCTTTCAAGTAGGCGTCGATATTATACATCAACTTCTTTATCGGGTCTGTTTGTGCTTTGTGCGCCTCTTTTTGTCTGCGTTTTTTAGCCGAAGCGCTTTTTCGCAAGTTATTGATTATGATCAGGAAATTAAGAAGGGCAAGAACTAAAGCGACTATAATAGCAGCCGCCAATACTGTTTGCAACCCTCTAAAAAACCCTATACTAGTGGCAATAACTATGCTAATATGCGAGGCAGATACAATAAGGTAAGCTATAGCAAACACACACGCTGTTATAACTAAGGCTATCAAACGTTTTTGTGGTTTCATCGCTGCCGCCCTTTCTGTTCCGGATTATTACATTTGCGAATTGAACATATTTTTCATATTATAGATGATATTTTCCGTTGAAACATTTATACTGAACCCTTCAGTATAATTAGATAAGCGTTTTAAGGCTTCAGGGTTGGCTTCGCCCATGCCAATAGTATGCACAGGTATGCCATAAGAAACAATAAGCTGGGCGGCAATATCTTCTTTAACTCCGCCATTGTTCTCGCCGTCGGTTAATACAAATATCATATAATTGGCGTTAACACCGCTTTCCCTATGCTGCCGGATCATATCTAAGGCGGTAAGCACTGCCGAATACATATGCGTATTGCCGCCCACGTATAAACCCTTGACCGCGCTTTGAAACATTGCTCTATGGGAACCTTGAAATTTATCTATAGGCAGTTCAATAGTAATATTGTTGCTATAGGAAACTAAGCCGATTTCGCTGTCTTCGCTAATATATTGCATAGAATTAAGCAAGCTGTCTTTTAAGTTATTGATCCTACTTCCGGCCATAGAGCCGGAAACATCGGCTACAAATACGGCAACGGTGGTACGGCCGCCGGATTTATTTGCTTTCCATAAAGATTGCGCCGCATACAATTCCGGTCCGGATAAAGAACTTGTTCCCAAATAATCATCATGCTTATTGAAGCCCATTTTAGTTCCTAGCTGCTGGCTTTCTGCGTTTGTTATATAGGCTATCCATAAATCGAGAATTTCATTTACAGCAGCCGACGTATCTTTGAATTTATATACCGGATTATCATGACGCACACCAAAAGGAGTAAATACATAGTCGCTTAAAGTAGGTTCATTTGTATAAGCCTGGCATTCCATGGTCATTACATCTATGAAGCCTTTTTTAGCAGATTCACGCATTTGAGCGGTTGTGTAAGCAGGGGGCGGAGCGTTTTTTTGAAATTCTAAAAATCTATTTGCCGCTTCGGCGGATAAGGGGTTGGCTTTATCCATAGCGATCAGCATTTGTGTCAGCATATTTAAAGCAGTATCAGATGTATAGGGATTGGTGAAGCCCAAAACGATTTCCCCATCTATAGCTGCTTGAATAAGGGTATCCAGCTCTAACGTTCCATGTTTAGCTATATAGTCATTATATACAGATTTTTTCATAAGAATACCGGCGGTATTACCAACAGTACGCTCTAGCGCTAATACAGAAGGAACTCCACGGCTAACAGCCATGTCATTCCAAAGTGAGTTAGCCGGTGACCAGGCGTCTGGACGTAAAGTAGAAAGGGTCAAGTAATCTAGCTGCGCCCCCGCGTCAATAGACCTTATCGATACCGATACGGTTTGATTAGCCGCATTGCGGATATTTGCTTTATTGAAGTTTTCTGTTACTCGGTTTATCCAACCGTCATTTCCCGTGCCGGAACGTTCGGTAGAGGCCCATATTTCGATGTTTGCCTGATTATTGCCTATTACAGTAAGCTGGAAGGACGAGTTTATATCTGGTAGTTCTTCTATATATTGTTCGCTGGTATCCAAATCTATTTGCGGTTTGCCATAGCTGATTTGTAGTTTTGTCATCCAGGAAATCAATGTTTCGTCTGCGTCTTTAATAGAAAGTTTTTTTATCGCCGGCCCTTCCGTATAATTGGCGCCGCATCCTATCAGGCTTAGTGCCGTTATAAATAAAAGTATGCCACATAATATTTTTTTCATATCACCTAGCCCCCTTACATCGAGCCGTCGGACAGCGATAGGGCGCTGCCCTTTTCCAGCTTTTGTATTTCAATTTCTCCTCGTTCGGCTAGTTCGCGGAATTGCTGTATGCTATTTTGCATAACCGGCAAGGCGTTTTGCTTAAAAGCGCTGATATCAGCTATGGCTGTAAAAATATCTTCAAAAGCCGTGCGCAAAGTATCGGCTGAAAGAGTAGATTCTATAGATTGCCTATGTATATCTGTTCCTTGTTCTTTCAGCATACGGGAAGTAGCGCCAATCAGATTATTGGTTGTTTCATTTAAAGCTTGGATTTTTTTGAGGACTATTTTTTGATTATATAAAGCAGAGGCTACCATGACAGCGGTGCGTAAAGCAGATACGGTAACTGTTTTTGCCCGGTCTACACCGCGCATCAATTCTTTATTATTACGTTGTATAACTTCCATGGCTATAATACCTTGCTGGTTTACTACTGCCATTTGCTGCATATCCATTATGCGTTGTCTTAAGGGAAAGAGTATTTCTTCTTGAATAAAGCGCATTTTTTCAGCATCGGCAAGCGGTTCTTCTTCCAGTTTTTCGGAAATAATTTCATCCATTAACGCCGCCATTTCAACTTCTTTGGCAATTTTTTTAGAAAGCTCGCGCAAAGCCTGTTGTTCAATAGCTAAGGTAGTATTGTCGTTTTTTAGTATTGCTTTGCCTTTATCTAAAGATTGAATGATATTCTCGATAGCGCCCTCGGCTTTCTCATATTTTTCAAAGTATGTACGCACCGGGTTAAGTATTTTCCCTAGTAATCCTTTTTCCGTAAAATCGACTATGCTGGGGTCAAGCCCTTTGATTTCCCTTTGTAAATCGATCAGCCCTCTAGAAACCTCGCCGCCTTCCGCCCCCGCTTGCGCAAGTTTGCCCACAGAAACTTTTAACAGGGTATTCTTGTTGGAAGATTTTTGCATATTTTCCATGCCAAATTGGTCTATAGAAGCAGTAAATTTCTTTTTTGCAGTTAAAGAATCCATGTCGCATTCCATAATAGCCAGCGCATTAGTTGTAGCTTGCTGCCGCAGCAAATCCACCTCTTCCGGCGAGGCTAAAATATCTGTTTTAACAACCTGAGCAATTTCATTTGCATCTATAACTGCCATTGAAAAATTTGTATCGCTCATTTATATGCCTCCTTTTTGTAAATATATAATTATTATAGTTTAATGTAGAATAATTAAATCGCGATAGCATTATAACATGGAAGACATATTGAATACAATAGAAAGATTTGTTGGTGATATAAAGGATAATTGACAAGATAATTGACAAGATAAATATTGAGATGATTTAAATTTAGACTATTTTACAAAAATATATATTAGAAGGGTAGGATTATTGAGCGCTTTGTCTAATACCTATATTAAATTATAGATCCTGTTAAGGAAAATAAGGAGGTTTTTTAAATGATTATTGTACATGCATTCGTCGAAGTGAAAAGCGGTGCGGCCGATGAGTTTGTAAAAGCTGCCGCCATATGTGTAGAAGAAACCCATAAAGAAAGCGGCAATAATTTTTATACGCTTTATACCGAGGCCTTAAGCCCTCTGAAGTTTATTGTTGTTGAAGAATGGTCAAGTAAATCCGCTCTGGATGAGCATATGCAAACGCCTCATTTTATTAAATTTGGCTTAGATATTGAAAATTTACTGGCAGCGCCTTTAGAAGTTAAAGTTTATG
>WRKD01000128.1 GCA_009778255.1 Bacillota bacterium | reverse complement strand
CATACTACCCCTCCATTCATTTTTTTTAGCTACATTATATGGTGCTCTGTACATATTATCACACTATATATCGTATGGCAAGCATTTTTTAAAAATTATTTTTAAAAAATAAACCCACAGCAATAAGTAGCTTATTAATTACTTATCACTGTGGGCTTAGTTTTAAAGTTATGGCTGTTCATACAGTTAAAAGAGTATAGGGCGCCTCGATTTACTCCGAATAGGTAATGATTTTAAAAACGCACGAATTCCGCTCCGCGTTCGTCTTTCACCGTAAGCTGGCTCACCCGCACTCTCACGGCGTCTTTGTTCTCAACTTGAACAACTTCTATTTGACCAATAACCTCTATCCAGTCATTTATTTCCGGCATTTCACCGTCGTAGAGTATTTCATAACCTACCATGCCATCATTACCACAGCAACCGGGGCTTCTGCGTTGTACATAATTATATTCCCTTTCGCTGTATGGATCGAAATAACCGAAATACATGCCCTCTACTTCAATAGTCTTACCTTCATAGCTACGGGCATTCAAGGTTATATCATTAGTTTGGGCAATAAACATTTTTTCTTTTATAACAATAATATCTGCGGCGTTGGCTATAGCTAAGCTTTCTTCAAGAGTCTCTGCGGCAGTATCCAAAGTTGTGTCAACATCGGTGTTCTCAGACGTAGCAGTATCTTGAGATGGGCTGATGGCGGCTTTCTCATCTGTAGCAGCAGCTTGAGCCAAAGCTGCATTGGCTTCTTCTACCGCGTTCACCTGGTCGGCGGCAGAGCAAGCGCCGCAGAGCACAACCAATAAGAGGCAGATTAACCATAAATATTTTTTCATGCTAATACCCCCACACGTTTTTTTAATTCTCCTATTACAGTGAAAGTAATGAAAGTTATGATATTAACTGCTACCACGCTGGCGCCCGCCGGTATAGAAAAGGCAAATGAGGTAGCTATGCCGATAAAAAAGCAGCTGACAGAAAGGATGGCGGAACAAACTACCACCGCTTTAAAACTGCCAAATACACGCATGGATGTTAAAGCGGGGAAGATGATCAAGCTGGATATTAGCAAAGCGCCCATCATACGCATGCCGATAACAATCGTTAAGGCAGTCAATAGCGCTATCAGCATATTATAGCGCCCGGCTTTAATACCGGTAGCGCGGGCAAAGCTTTCGTCGAAAGTGATGGCAAATATTTTATTGTAGAAAACAATATACAGAATCAAAACCACTATGGAAAGGCTGATACTAAGAAAAACATCGCTTATTTTCATCGCCAAAATACTGCCGAACATGTAATTACAAACATCCGTGTTCATACCGGTAGTCACTGCTACCATAATTACTCCTATAGCCAGCGCGCTGCTGGAAATCAGCGCAATAGCCGCGTCCCCTTTGATTTTGCTGTTTTCGCTGATATGCAATAAAAGAAAAGCCGCTAATACCACAGTAGGTATAGAAACCTGCAAAGGCGCTAACCCTAAAGCCATAGCAATAGCCAAACTGGCAAAGCCAACATGAGAAAGCCCATCTCCTATCATGGAATAACGCTTAAGCACCAGGCTTACACCCAGCAAAGACGAAACCAGCGCTACCATTACTCCCACCATCAAAGCCCTCACTATAAAACTGTAAGAAAACAATTCTTTTATTAGGTCAAGCATAAATCTCACCTCCCGTCATACGCTTACAGATATCCGTATGTAAATAATCTTCTTTTGCGCCATAAAACAAGGGCTTTTTCTCCATATGTAATATCTTATTGCCAAACTGTACGGCGCTTTTTACATCATGCGATACCATGATAACCGCTAAGCCTGCGTGGTTTAACTCTGCTATTAATGAATATAAATCGCCGGTCATAATGGGGTCCAGCCCATTAACAGGTTCATCCAGAACTATCAAACGTTCGCTGGCGCAAAGCGCCCGCGCCAATAATACGCGCTGTTGCTGCCCGCCGGAAAGGTTGCGATAAGATTTTCGTTTAAGAGCATCTATACCTAAACGCGCGATATTATGTTGCGCCAGCTCTTTATCTTGCCTTCTATAAAAAATTTTTGAGCCTTTGGTTGTTAAACAGCCGGAAAGTACAACCTCGAAAACACTGGCAGGAAAATCTTTTTGTACCACCGTTTGCTGCGGCAAATAGCCAATTTCGTACTGATTTAAACCATAGAATTCTATTTTACCACTTATCGGTTTAATTAACCCCAACAGGCCTTTCATCAGAGTACTTTTTCCCGAACCATTCTCCCCTACTATAACCATATAATCCCCTGCTTCAAGTGCAAAGCTAACATCACTGACCACCACATGGCTATCATAAGCCATACTGACGCCGGTGCAGGACAAAATATTCATATCAGTTCAGCCCTTTCCGTAAATTCTCTACATTTTGCCGCATTAGCGAAACATAGGTAGCGGCGGCATTAAAATCGTCGCGGGAAATCTGTTGACAAGAATGAAATAATAGGCGCTTAGCCCCGGTCTGCTCGCAAACAGAACGGGCTACATTCTCATTAGAAAGCTCAATATAATATATATATGGTATTTCGTATTCTTTAACTATATCAATAAGATAAGCTATGGTTCTGGCGGCAGGTTCGGTATCTGTGCTGCATCCCGGAAAAGCCGCCCGGTATTCAAGGCCATAAGCCGCCGCGAAATACCGAAACGGAAAGCGGTCGCCGAAAACAAGTATTTTACGGCGGGCACTATCAACCACTTCTTGAAATTGTTTATCTAAATCTTCTAGCTGCTCGCAATAGGCAGCCGCATTGGCGCGGTAAAACGCGGCGTTTTCTTTATCTATTTCCGCTAATGCCAGTGCTATAGCATTTACCATCAAAACGGCATTGGCGGGCGCTGTCCAAATATGTTCATCAAGTTCTATTTCTTCAAGGCTATCTTGATCATTTTCTTCGTGAGATTCCATGCCCTCCACCACTTCCTCTTCCAAAACTTGCACAGTATCGATCAGCTTCAAGTTAGAGGGAGTTTTGTTTCCCAGAGAATCCAATATGCGCTGCATCCAGACTTCGTTTGCGCCGCCTATATATAGCAGAAGATCTGCGTTTTGAATTTTGATGATATCGGCGGGTGTTGGTTCAAAAGAATGAATCTCGGCGCCGGCTTTAAGCAAAATGGAAAGTTCCACTTTGTCGCCGGCAACCGCGCGTGCGAAATCGTATAAAGGGAATATGGTGGCAACTACGCTGATTTTATCGCCCGCCTGCTTAATTTTAGGCGCCGTACTGTGGTTTATACAAGCTACCAGGCCGAGGGTAAATATACATAATACAAGAAACAATAGGATTTTTTTCATAACAAATAGCCTCCCCTACTTTTGTATTAAGGCCAAGAAAACAACACCGCATAAGGCGGGTTTTTCTTTTATGGTCTTATTAAGGAGGCTCACTGGTTCAATCTTATTTTTAATCGCACCAAAGTACAGGCATATTCCGATAAATTGCAGAAAATCAGCTGCAATATAGCATTGGTGCATATAATTATGGCTATAAGTTCTGCAGCACACACAAACTGCTTAATAATATGATCAACATTAAATAATAAATCGCAAATACGGCAGTCGCTATTATTGCAGCGATGCAAGATATATTTAGCGCAATTCATTGCACAAAGCATGAAAGCAACCATAAATACGAGGCATAATATAAGTGCGATAATTCTCTTAGCTGTTTTTTTAGGCCGTATAATCATGCCGCAGCTACCCCTTAAATTTAGCTCAATATTATCTATTATAATTAATAACATGGCAAAAAACAAGCTATTTTAAAAAGAAATACCATTGTTTTATTTTGATTAATGCTGTCAAACATCCTCATAAGCCTGGGTTACTTGCCTAAAACACGCATAGCGTTTAAAACAGCCAATAAAGCCACCCCTACATCTGCAAATACTGCTTCCCACATTGTGGCAAACCCTATGGCGCCCAATACAAGAAATAATGTTTTTATACTCAAAGCAAATACGATGTTTTGTATAACAATGCGTTTTGTAGAACGCGCTACTATAACCGCTTCTGTTAACTTCGACGGCTCATCGGTCATCAGTACAATGTCGGCTGCTTCAATAGCCGCGTCGGAACCAAGCCCGCCCATGGCTACCCCTATATCTGCTAAAGCTAAAACGGGCGCATCATTGATACCGTCGCCGACAAAAGCCACTTTACCGTTTTTCCTTTTTTGTTCTTTAAGCAATTCAACTTGCTTTACTTTATCTTGGGGCAACAAAGCGCCATGTACTTCATCGATATTCAAGGCATTCCCTATAGCTTCGGTAATTTCTATACTATCGCCAGATAACATAACAGCTTTTCTTATACCTAATTCTTTTAGGGCGTTAATAGCAAAATAACTATCTTGCCTAATTTCATCGGAAATAGTCAGGTAGCCCATATAAATATTATCTATGGCGATATATACTTTCGTTCCCAAACCTGTAGCTTCCAGGGTTTCTACATTCATTTCATCCATAAACGTTTTATTGCCCGCTATAATAGTTGTATCATTTACTTGTATACGCACTCCCCTGCCCGCTATTTCCTGGTATGCATGTATTGCCTTTTGATAAATGGGCTTATTATAGGCTTTTATAATAGATAAAGCTATAGGATGATTAGAAAAAACTTCGGCGTAAGCGGCTGCTTTCAATAATTCTTGTGCTGTAAATCCTGCTTGGGGCTGATAAGATGTTACCGCGAATACTCCTTTAGTCAAGGTTCCTGTTTTATCGAAAACTATAATATCCAAATTTGTCAGCGCTTCTAAATAATTGCCGCCTTTTACCAATATCCCTTTTTTGGAAGCACTGCCTATACCGCCAAAGAAACTGAGAGGTATGGATATTACTAAGGCGCAAGGACAAGAAATTACCAGAAAAATCAAGGCGCGATGCAAACAATCTAACCAGTCAACACCTATTAGCAAAGGTGGGAGCAGGGCTATTAACAAAGCCAGGCTTACTACAATAGGCGTATAATACTTGGCAAATTTAGTGATAAAATTTTCGGTAGGCGCTTTTTTAGCGGCTGCATTTTCAATAAGATCGATGATTTTTGATACGGTGGAATTGCCGAAAATTTGTGTTACTTGTACTGTTAATACACCGTTTAAATTGATACAGCCGGATAAAACCGTATCGGCTACCGAGGCTCTGCGAGGTATAGATTCTCCTGTTAAAGCCGTGGTATCTAGCATGGCTTCGCCATGTATTACTACTCCGTCTAAGGGTATTCTCTCGCCTGGTTTGATAATGATGGTAGCGCCTATTTCTACACTTTCCGGAGAAACTTTTAGCGTTTTTTCGCCTATCTGTAAATTAGCGTAATCCGGCCTAATATCTAATAGTTTATTGATAGTTTTTTTCGATCTGTTTACTGCCAGCTCTTGAAAAAACTCCCCTACTTGATAAAACAACATAACGCCTACTGCTTCGGCATACTGACCAATAGCTATAGCGCCGATAGTGGCAATAGACATTAAAAAGTTTTCATCAAATACATTGCCTTTTAAGATATTTTTTCCGGCGCCAAGGATTATTCTACCGCCTGATAATACATAAGCGACTAAGAAGAGAAGTAGAGAAAAATACTCTGAAAACTTAAATATTAAGAGATGTTTACATAATAAAGCACAGATAAATATAATGGCAGCGGCGCTTATCCACCAGATTTCTTTTTTGTCGGCTTCCTTAATGCCCTGTGCCAGAAAATTTGTTTTTTCAAGCACTAAAACATCAGGTTCATGACTATATACGATATCTTTTATCTCTTTATATAGATGCTCATGTTTATCTATAGCATAGTCAGCAGAAAGCTCTATACTCAATAAAGAGGTTATAAAATTTACCGAAGCATTAGATACGCCTGTGAGGTTTTTAACAGATTGCTCTATTTTAGCGGCGCAATTAACGCAGTTTAAGCCTTGAAGGGTAAATTCTTTTATCATATAAATTCGCTCCTATTATTACAATAATTGAACAATTATTCAACTTTAATAATATAAAACTACTCTGTAATATGCTCATAACCTTTTTCAAATACATCTTTAACATGTTTATCGGTAAGGGAATAATAAACCACCTTACCTTTTCTATCGTATCTTACCAGATTTGCCAGGCGTAACGATTTTAATTGATGGGATATGGCCGATTTGGTCATTTCCAGTAAAACAGCTAAATCGCATACGCACATACTCTCACAAGAAAGCGCCCAGAGGATTTTTATACGGGTATTATCCGCAAACATTTTATATAGATTGGCTAATTGATAAAAATTTTTCCCCTCCGGCATAGCGGCGCGTACGCGGGCAACCACATCTTCGTGAATAACCTCACAATCGCAAGTAAATTGATTGGCTTTCATAATAATGAACCCCATTTTCTTCAGACAATAAACAAAATCATTGGTGATAATTCTCTAATAAAGCGCCTAATCTGGCAGCGGCTTGCCGCAAATCTTCTATATGTGGCAAGTAGACTATGCGAAAATGATCCGGCTGTGGCCAATTAAAACCTGTGCCCTGTACCACCAATACTTTTTGTTGGCGTAAATAATCGAAAGCGAACCGTTCATCATCTTTGATGTTAAATTTTTTAATATCCAGCTTAGGAAAGATATACAATGCAGCTTTCGGTTTGACTGCGCTGATGCCGGGAATATTGTTCAAAGCCCTATATATATATTCGCATTGCTCATACAAACGCCCGCCGGGCAGTACGGAAGAATCTGTTTGCTCATTTTTCAAGGATATTTCTATCACCTGCTGGGCCGGCACATTGGCGCAAATGCGCATCGATGTTAAAGTGTTCAAGCCGTCTATATAGTCTTGAGCGCCGCTTTTATCGCCGGATAAAATCATCCAGCCGCATCGATATCCGCATATGGCATGAGATTTTGAAAGGCCGTTTAATGTTATGCATAACATATCTGGCGCCAGTGCAGCAATTGAGGTATGTTTATGGCCACCCATTATTAAACGATCGTAGATTTCATCTGCGAAAATGGGTAAACCATGTTCGCGGGCTAACTCTACTATTTGCGTCAGCACCGCATTGTCATATAAGGCGCCGGTAGGATTATTGGGGTTAATGACCACTATAGCTTTGGTGCGAGAGCTGATCAATTTACGCATATTGCTGATATCGGGATTCCAATCGGCTTGCTCATCGCAGGTATAATATACCACTTTGCCCCCGGCCAAATTAGCCGCGGCAGTCCATAGCGGGTAATCTGGCGCCGGGATCAGAATTTCATCGCCCGGGTTTAAAAGCGCCGTCATACATATAGATATCAGTTCGCTGACGCCGTCGCCGACATAAATATCATTTTCCGTAACATTGGGCAAGTTTTTGCGACGTGCATAAGCCAAAATGGCGGACCTGGCTGAAAAAATGCCCTTAGAATCACCATAAGCTTGAGAAGCGCGTAAATTAGCCATAAGTGTTTCAAACAATTCGTCCGGCGCAGTGAAGCCAAATACTGCCGGGTTACCAATATTTAGTTTTATTACTTGCTCTCCTTGGGAAATCATTCTCTCGGCTTCAGCTAATACCGGGCCGAGCACTTCATATTTTACATTTTCTAGCTTGGTCGATTTTTCAATAATGCGCATGAAGTATTTCCTTTCACAAAGAGCTTAATACCCAGATACTTTGTCATTGCCAAAACTTACAGCCCCCGGAAAAATGCTCTTTAGGCAAAAGGGAAAAAACCGCAATGACAAAGTATCATAATTTATAGCTTATTCCGCTTCTTTATCCGCTTTGGCTTGGGCTATAACCTTTTCGGCTATATTACCCGGTACATCTTCGTATTTTGCAAATTTCATAGAAAACTTGCCGCGTCCTTGTGTGATAGATTTTAAATCTATGGCATAGCGGTGCATTTCCGAAAGGGGCGCCTGAGCGCGAATCAATTGACGTTTGCCCTGCTTTTCCAT
>WRKD01000127.1 GCA_009778255.1 Bacillota bacterium | reverse complement strand
AGCCGATAATAATAATGGGCCAGCCAATTTTTTGTACTATATTAGTCATCAGGCCACTCCTCCTTCCATATTCAGCTTTGCCATCAGTAAGCCGAAATTCTCCGGGCTTTCGTGAGCAGGTAATATGCCCGCAACCTCACCTTCACTAATAATGGCTATTCTGTCACAAATGGAGCGGAGTTCTTCCAATTCGGAAGAAACCATCACTATCGTTACGCCGTTATCTTTATTGCAGCGTTTCAAGGCTTGGAGCACCAAAGATTTTGCTCCAATATCGATGCCACGCGTCGGCTCGGAAACAAACAGCAATTCTGGATCAAGATCAAATGCCTTCGCTAAACAAACTTTTTGCTGGTTTCCGCCGGATAACTCTCGCAATTTTTGCTTTTCATCAACACAACGTATTTCCAGGGAATCTATATAGCTGAGAGCAGTATCACGCATGTCTTTATTATCACGCAGCTTTATCCCAATATAGCTTTTCAAATGCTTATTGAATATCTGCATCGATGTAAATGTTACGTTCCAATAAATTGGCTCATCTAATAATAAACCAAAACCGCGTCTATCTTCAGAGACAAAAGCCAGTTTCAAATCTAAGGCAGTTTTAGGCGAGTTTAGTATAAATGGCTTACCGTTATAGAAAACAGTTCCGCCCGCTTCCGCCAAACCCATGATACCGTTCGGTATACCCAGCTTCCCTTGGCCTGCCAAACCACCAATACCGAGAATCTCGCCTCTTCTTATACTTAGGCTTACATCGTCTACCAATTCACCGGCCATATTGACCCAAAGATTTTTGATTTCCATCACGATATCGTTTTCATTATCCAAAATATTTTCACGGCCGGAGGGCTTGTTTTCGACATCGCGGCCAACCATCCATTTGGCAAGTTGGGTCACCGAATAGCCATCTTCTTTTGTGACGTTTTTTACAAGTTCGCCATCTCGTAATACAAGCACGGAATCGCACACATCAACTATTTCCTGAAGTCGGTGGCTGATAAAAACTATGGCAATACCTCTATTTGCCAGTGTTCTGAGTGCATTAAGCAAAATTTGAGCTTCGCTCTCGGTCAAAACCGCAGTCGGTTCATCAAAGATTAGAATCTTGACATGTTCGCGGTTGACTTCCCGCGCTATTTCCACAAACTGCTTATGCCCCACCGGCATATCCGAAACAAGCATATCGGGATGCAAATTAATACCCAAAAGCCCGATAACTTCTTGGGCGCTCAATTTCATCATATGCCTATCGAGGGTGGAAAGTTTCTTGCCCAACACCTTGGAAAGCACACTATATTTTATATGCTCTCTATTTAAAAGAATATTTTCTGTAGCCGTAAACCCGGGTATCAGGGAAAACTCCTGATGTACCATGCCAATACCAGCATTGATTGCGTCCATTGGGTTGTTGTAATTTATCTTTTCGCCATCAATGTAAATAGCTCCCTCGAATCCGCCGCTTTCCCTAATATCATCCATAGAGAAGAGTATCTTCATCATCGTGGATTTTCCGGCGCCGTTTTCGCCCACTAAACCTAATATTTTACCCTTCTCCAACGAAAAAGATATATCTTTCAAAACTCTATTGCCAAAAAAGGATTTGCTCACATTTTCAAAACATAACACGCTCTTGTCCGGTAGTGTATCCATGATACCGCCTCCATTTCATAGATCAGGCTATATCTAAGGCGGGCAGTTTTTACCCGCCTTAGATCATAACCAAAGACTTCTGTGTAGCGGTTTATCTAACCTTTACTTAACACTATAGTATTTTTCCGGAAAGGGTTCACTTAATACGCCCGTATAGCCTTGCCCGAAAATATATGTATCCATGGTTAAAAGATAGTAACCATTTATCGGCGTGTTGGTGTTAGCATCTAAATACAGGCTCCACGATCCAACTGCATTATATGCTGTAAAGGCTTTTTCAACATCTTCAATAGAATCGGTAGCTTTTCCGTCAATAATGTCCATTATAAGCTCCACAACACCTATGCTAGCAACATAAGGCTCTGAAGATGGCCAGGTGCCCATCCTGCCTTTTCCGCCTTTGGCTACTACATCCGCTTCTATTTTCTTCACAATTGCATCCATGTCGCCTTGCTCGGCGGTAAGATCTATACCCAAAGCACCGGGATAACCACAAAGCGGAGAAACATCGTCTTGGTTAAGGAATATTGCCCCTAATTCCAGGCAACGCTGGATGATCGGCTCATGCAATGCAGTGTTTGTGGTAAAAAACACTGCGCTTTTACCATACTTATCTACCAAGCCGGGCATCATCTCGAATACGGCCTGTTGGGCGCCGGCTACACCAATTTCTGTTGCCGGGTCGGGAACATTAACAAATACCCACTCTATGCCCAGGTCTTTACAGGCTTCTTCATAAACATTTCTTCTTCGGGAAAGGGTTTCAACCGCCATATGGCGCGCGAAAGACAGATGAACAAAAGCCGTGGCTCCCAGATTCTTAGCGCGGAGTATATCATAATAACCTCTCGCGAAATCGTTTGAATGAGTAACAAAATTTGCTACTTTGGTTATAACATTCGGGTCATCTTGCGGCATGTTGCAAGTCAAGATAATATCATCTCTACCGGCATCCCTGATTTTTTGAAAAGCGGCTGCGGTGCCGGGTATACCCTGATTAACAACAACACCCTTCATAAGCGGGTCGTCAGCAAAACTGGATATCATGGTAATAACTGTTTCTTGTTCGTTCGCAAAATCCGTGGGCAATACAATATGCTTGATCATACCGCCATTGTCAACGGAACCATACTTTCTAATCAGCTCCTCGGCGCCTCTAAATTCATCTTCACTCTGTTCCATGTTAAGTGTGGCTATGCCAATGTGATAAGTTTCAATAGCGGGAATATCCCCTATATCGCTTTCCTGCTGATCCTGTAGCGTTTGTATCGGCTTTTGGGGTTCATTAGACGATTGTCCCGGCATCGATGATGGGTTTTCAGTACACGCCATGATCGGTAATACAAACATTAGCGTAAAAACTACTGCTACAACAATTTTAAAATGCTTAAACATGTAAACAACCCCCTTTTATTTTTAGTTTTTTCCTTACTAAGCTTTTAAATTCTTTACTCAGCACATATGAAATCATCTCCGTTCTATAGCAATAGAATATTGACAAGCTCATTCTACCACAGTAGAATGAGCTTGTCAATAGCTAATTTTCAAAATATTTACTTTACCGCCATGTGTTGTAAAATCTCTGCGGGGTAGCAAGAAGCAAAAGGGCCCAGCAAGTAAAAAACAAAGGGCAGTACGTTATATTGACTGTCCTTTGTTTTATGGGTGCCTTTAAATACCGGCTCGTAACTATCTTCGCTACTCTTTTTCCTTTTTATTATTCCGGGCATTTATAGCAAATGCAACAGCCACAATTAAATAGGTAAAGAAACCTATAAAAAAGTTGTCAACTTCCGAAGGAACAAGTATTCGTTTGGCAGCCATGGGTGTAACAATAAAAAATAAATTGAAAAGCACAACGCCCACAATTACCCGGGGTAGGCCTGCCTTGTCGGCTGTATTCCCACCAAACAAAAGCGCAGCAGCAGCGAAAAGCACCACGGAGTTCGCTCCTGTATAGACGGGCATTACGCCAATATTTTGTATATAAATCGCATAACCATAACCGGCTAATACCGTGGAGATTAGTATAGAAATGATCCTGATGCGACCAACATTGATTCCAGACGCCGCCGCCGCGTCCATATCCTTACCCACAGCACGAATTTTTTGACCAAGCTTGGTTCTCCTAAACCACCATATCCACAAACACAGGGCGGCCACCACCAAAAAAGTGAATACTGGTATAACGATACCTGCTATCTGTATGCGAAAGCCCAACAGTTTATCAATTAAAGTATCGAAACTCCCCCTAATACCATCCAGTTGTATGCTATTTCTTATACCAAAGCCCCGGGGTAAGAGAATTGTTTTATCTCCAATGGGAATGACCTTGCCCATGCCAAAGGAAACTATGATCTGATACACTCCCAACATGAAAATTCCCAGTACCCAAGAGATGATCATCTCCATGCCTTTGGCATTTTTAAGAATACAGCCGCCAAAAAAGCCGAATAGAAGTGAGATAGGCGTGGAGATAAGCATGGCCAGAATCATTCCCAATATGCCTGTTATATGCCAATCTGTTACTAATATCAACGCTATTTGACAAGCCATGACGCCAAGCCCTAAACCAAAATTAACGCCCATGCCAGCTATGAGCGGAATAAGCAATGCAAGCACTAAAACGGTGTTACTGCTCAAGCGGAAAATGATCTCTTGAACCAAAACCCTTCCCGAAAAACCGGAATATGGTATCATGAGAGCTGTCATAAGTATAAAAATAATAGGGATAATGTTTTTGCCTGTTATTTTTTTAATATCGATTTCATTAGCCACCATTCATGCTTTTTCAAAGTCAGCGCAATACACAATATCTGAAATACAAGGACATATAGCGTCGTTGCCTTGTATAGCTCCCTTACAGTATTCTATCTGCCCCTTCTCCATGAGTAGGAAGTACTACAGAAGACCAATTTACATTGATAAATTTATCTAATAGCGAAACTTCATCATGATTTCTTAAAGGATGCGCTATTTTATTAAACAATCTATCGGCTTCACCTTGCGACATGCGCCCCCCCATTACCTCTTTGTCATAATATCGTTTTAAAGCGGCAAATAAGGCGGATCTGGTTTCAAAAAGGCCAAGATCTACAGTATTTCCGCTTTTATCTTTAAAAACATAGCCAAAGCAATACCAATAGAAGCATCTCATTGTGCTCGAAGCAACAGATTGGGGGCCGATATCGTCTGCTACAAAAATTATTTTACACTTAGAAACTTTAATACCATTCTTTATATCTGCTAAGGTTTGTTCCAGTTTAGACAAATCTTTTTCTGCTTCATAAGCTCCTGCCCACCTATAGGCACTATAATTATCTGTTTTAGCCAGATTTATCAATTTTTCAAATTCTTCAGTGTTATACCATTTCCAATCTTCGTTTTCAGTATTATGTGGATAGTATTCCCAGGTATTACCATCATAAGTTACTTTGAGCGCGGTTTCTCCGGTAGTGACAAATAGCATTCTTTCCTTATATTCCTCTTGGATTTCCAAAGGAATTGCGCTTATGGTTTTTGTTGTGGCAAATAATACTACTATGCTACTTATGAGAATTAAGGCAACTAAAGTCTTAGCTACAGAATTCTTTTTCGTTTTCATGATAGATACTACTCGCTCTTCCACAGAGTTTTTGCTAAAATTGCTGCATAAGCCCATAAAAATGCCCCGCTTTTCCCCCAAACTTATTAACATTAGGGCATAAACAGATTTCATTTTTTCTCCAAAAGTCTGTACGACCATTTCATCGCAGGTCAATTCAATATCGCGGTTCGCAAATATATACATAAGCCAAACAAAGGGGTTAAACCAGTGCATAGAGAGTATGCCTACCAATATCCACTTATATAAGGTGTCGAAGCGCTGTATATGCACATATTCATGAGCCAAAACATAGGCAAGACCGGTTTCATCTTGCCAATCTGTTGAACCGGGGAGCAAGATGACCGGCTTTAATATACCATATGTTAGCGGTGCGTTTATATTATCCGATTGTCTGATATGTATCTTGCGCCTTAGAGGATGAACTTGCAACCATTCTTCGATAAAGCGGTTTTCTATTGGCAGGGAGATTTTGTAAGTGTTTTGGCAACGCCAGTGGGTTATAAGAAAATAGAGCGCTAATACGCATGCTCCCGCTAACCAGAGGTAAAACAACCAAGACAAACTTGCTGCATTGGTGGTGACGGTTGTTACCTCATCAAAGGGAATATTTGCTATACCGGTTATCAGTGTATCCTGCAAACTCTCAGGCGCCCCAAGGGCAGCTACATCGTTTATAACAGGAGCATACACAGTTTCTACGGGGAGGGCAGCCTGGTTTTGCCATGCTGTGTACAGTTTATTGACAATGCTCCCTATGTTTAGCTGGGAGGGAATCGAAAAAGGTAATAATAGGCGGCATGCTGCTATACTCCATAGCGCCATAAAGGTTTTCTTGGGTAATCTATGAATGAAAAGCGTACGAACAACAAGAATAGCCAGTATAATATACGTGGCCGAGAGGCTTAAACTGAATATGTTCATTAAAATCACCTCAATTCAGCTTTTCAATGATTTTTTTTAACCTTTCTATTTCTTCTCCAGATAAATCCTTACGCCATAAAATTGAAGATACCAGCTGATCCGGCATACCTCCGTACATTTTGTTGATCAGTTCGGTGGTCTCCATTTCCTGTGCTTGCTGACGGCTAATTAAGGCGTGGCAAACAAAGTTTGGTTCCCCTCTGCTAACCACGCCTTTATCAAGGCATTTTTTAATAACTGTATACGTGGTAGTTTTGCTCCACTGCACCTGCTCGTGGAGGATTTCAGCCAGGCGCTTGGCTGTTATATCGCCTTCCCGCCACAGCACATCTAATACTTTTAATTCGGAATCAAATAATTTCATTTTGATAAAGCACCACCTTTTGAATTCATCAGAGCACCTCGGTTTACTCCGAATTGCCAGATTCGCTAGCAATTTTTTCGCCTAGCAAGGCGGAGGAGTTGAAGCGTAGCCTAAAGCTACGTAAAACGACGACAACGCAGTTTAGGCGGAAAAAGGGCAGCGAAGATGGTGATGAGCGGGTATTTAGAGGCGCCCTTAAGTAGTAAAAAAGAATTGACAACCATATTCTACCATAATAGAACATGATTGTCAATACTTTTTGGCAATTCTGAATAGCAATCTTTTTACTAGTTAAATTGTAATTTAGCACAGATGCAAATAATTATTTACCACGGGAATGGGGGTTTATGCGATTTTTCTCATTAGTCTACTTTATATGATACTACTACTATAGGCATATCTTCAGTAGGGGCTGTTTTTGCCCCGATAACACCTGCCGGGGGCCCAATAACTAGGGAGGCAAAAGAAAGGGCAGTGTCGTTTACCCCTGCGGTAACGGTTTCCTTAACTGTAAATTTAAGAGTAACTATCTGTACTTCCGGAGAGCAGGGTTCACCAAACACCATATTCATAGAAGGCATGCTACGCACTGATATTTTATTGGTCGGCAACGGGCAAACAGCAGCAACCCAGCCCTGTAAATTCTCGTAACCGGCAAAGGTCAACAATGTATTGTCATAAGCTATTTCTGAAGAAAACTGCGTGTATTTAAGATTACCATAGAGCATTACATCCACATAGAGCGTATCGCCTTTTGTCAACTCGCTCGCATTACTATGTAAATAGGCTTGGTAATCGTAACCGTTTATATCAACTGTAGCAGCAGAAGCAGATAGTGAAAATGCGAGTACAACAGCTAAAGTTATAGCAAACACAACCACCTTTTTTTTATTCATAATCTGTAAAACCTCCTTAATGGTTTTAAGTTTTTACAGCGCTTGATTATTAACAATGCTCAATTATCAACAAAGACGCTTAACTCCGTATAGAGCTAATGCGTCAAGCCTAGGTGAACCCTCACCTCCTTAAGTTCAAGCAAATTACAGCTGTTGTTGACCTGCCTGCCTAAACAGAGCTAGCTTTGCGGGGCAGCTGTAAGCATACTAAAAACTATTTAACCCCTCCTCCCTTCAAACTTTTACCATACAAAGCCTTATAGCATAACATTTCACAAACACTATATTAGTTATGCTGAATTTTTTACACTTTCATTGCAGAAAGCTATCGGATATTACAACATTTTACAAGAAAATCATCGTTCTGTCAACAAAAATTTATACCACAGGGTGTAGATAAATACTGTTGGTAAAATCGCTTGTTGTCATTCTGAGCGTAGCGAAGAATCTTTCTTGTAAGGAGGCAAATACATTAA
>WRKD01000126.1 GCA_009778255.1 Bacillota bacterium | reverse complement strand
GAAGCTTAGTTTGTGCAAGTAGCGGTTGCGCAACCTTTCTTTTGTGCTGGGGCGTGGATTATGCCCACCGGCCATGCGGGTGTATTCAGAAAACATGCAGCTATCCCAGTAGCGCATTTCTGTGCCTAAGTTGCCGCGCAGCTCGGGGCCCATTTCAAAGCAATAGCAAGTGGGACAGGCGAAAGTACAGGTTCCGCAACCCAGGCAAGGGCGATACAATTCATCCCACAAAGGATGCTCAAAGACGTCCGAGATTTTTGCCGCAGCTTTTGACATATCTGCCTTAAGCTGAGGCTTGGCTATGGGTAGGGCTTGCCCGTTAGTGTTTTCTGTAAAACTTTGTATATCTGTTAATACTGTCTGCCCTTTTTCACTTTGGCAGCTTATATGCCATCCATCTACTGTAGGTAGAAGCAGAATATCGGCTGTGGGAGCATGATCTGGTTCTACGCCCATGCTGTGGCAAAAACAATATGGAGTAGCCTGGGTGCAGGCAATGGCAATAATAATCAACTTAGAGCGTTTTGCGGCATAGAAAGAATCGCTATATTCGCCACTCATAAATACTTTATCGAGACAAGCTATAGATTGCACATCGCAGGGGCGTATGCCGAAGAGAATTTGTTCATCCGCATCTGCTACTTCTTCCAAAGAGGCGTTTTGACCCATGGTGAAGCAATACATTTTTTGTGTTTGCGGAAATAGTACATCTTTTGGTGGTAAAGTGGTGTTCACCATATCTAAATCGAACTCTCTGCCTTGCGTATAGGGTATGAATTTTGTTACGCCATCCACCATGCCGGGTAATAGCACTTTACCTAAACGCGCCAATGCAGTTAATGTATTTTGTAAGTTTTCCTTCTTTAATTCCACCGCTCTCCCCCCTTACATGAATTCTTCTAAATCTTCTTTGTTATAGCTGCCCAAAGCATGTATTTCGTCTTCGGAAAGGCCGGATTCTTCTACTCCGAACAGTTCTTCGACATCTTTAACCAATTTTCGGTTAACCTTCATTAATGGTATTTCCATGGGGCAGATACGCTCGCATTCTCCGCATTCGATACAACGGTCTCCTATATGATAGGCGCGGGTAAAGCCGAATACAGAGTTTTCCAGGGTATTGGCTTGTTTACCCTGCCAGCCGGTGCGGTATTGTTCTGTATAGCATTCCAGGCAATTGCAAGCCGGGCAAACATTGCGGCAGGCATAACAGCGTATGCATTTGGCAAATTGTTTTTGCCAAAAATCGTAGCGCTCTGTATCACTTTTATTTTCCAGTTCCAACACCGACTCGAAACGGGGTGGGTTTTGCAGCTCTATAGTTTTTTCTCCCAGCAACTCATCATAGACAACCGGGTTGCGGTGACGGCAAAACACACATTTGTCCGCCGGCTTGCCGTGTTCCAACATGCCTTGGCAAGGTATGCCTAAAAGATATACCTTGTCGCGGGAAAGCCTGCCGTCGGCTATTAAGCGGTTGATAGCCCGGGCTTCACAGCCACGGGTAGCAAGCCCCACTTTTTCTGCGCCATACTGAAAATCGAGAGTATATTTAGCCAGGGTGTTGAGGCAATGCTCATTATAGACAAGTGATGAAGATTCTTCCGCTTTAAAAATGAATTTAGGCATGGCACGTTCATTAAAGCGGGTAGCTCCCCAGCCGATAAAGCAAGCGATTTTGCCTTCGTCCAACAAGGCATGGGCCCGTTCTCTAAGGATATTTTGTATATCAGTCATAAATATCCGCCTCCTTCATCCTATGATTGGGCCCCAAGGCGCGTATTTCTTCCGTAACTTTTAATATGGTATCGCGAAATTTGCCCGCTTCCGAACCGGAAATCCACCGGGCTTGGAAGCGCTCTCTTTCAATGCCGGCAAATTCCAAGAGGCGTTTCATTAAAAGAAAACGGCGGCGCGTGAAGTAATTGCCGCTGGTATAGTGGCAATCTCCCGGGTGGCAGCCGCAGACCAGCACGCCATCGTAGCCTTTTTGAAAAGCACGAAGAATAAACTGAGGGTTGACCCTTCCGGAGCAAGGTAAACGAATAATGCGTATGTTATCTGGGTATTTCATACGGTTAAGACCTGCTAAATCTGCGCCGGTATAGGTGCACCAGTTGCAGCAAAAAGCCAGTATTTTAGGCTCAAAATTTGTATTATCTGTTATTGCCACAGCGCGTCCACCTCCTCTAGAATTTGTTTATTTGTGAAGCCTAACAAATCGATACAGCCGGTGCGGCAGGCGGCGGAGCATGCGCCGCAACCGCTGCATAATCCGGAATTTACTTGGGCTACAGTGCGCTTGACTTTTTGACCATTATATATAGAGGGGATATCTATCATAGAAATAGCTTTAACGGGGCAGACTTGTTCGCAAAAACGGCAGCCCGAGCATTTGCTAGTGTCCACAGCGCTGATCATGGGGCTGGTTTCCAATTCATCTTTTGCCAATAAGCCTAAAACTTTGGCGGCGGCGGCAGAAGCCTGAGCTACGGTATCTGGAATATCTTTTGGCCCTTGAGCAGTGCCGCAAAGAAATACTCCCGCCGATTGTGTTTCCACCGGGCGCAGTTTGGGGTGCGCTTCGGTAAGCCAGCCATCTTTATCTGCACTTACGCCTGCTAATGCAGCTGTTTGACCGGAATTTGCAGCCGGTTCCATGGCGGTTTCTAATACTACCAAATCTACTTCGACAGTAACCTGTTTGCCGATAAGTGTATCTTCGCCTTTGCAGATCAATTTGCCGTTTTCTTCATAGATTTTTGAGACGCGGCCACGGATATAAACCGCGCCGTCTTCCCGTGTTCTATCGTAAAACTCTTCATAAGCTTTGCCGGGTGTGCGTACATCGATGTAGAAAATATAAACCTGCGCCCCGGCGATTTTCTCTATTGTTTGATGAGCGTGTTTGGCGGCATACATACAGCAGGCGCGGGAACAATAACCATGCGCTTTAGCTACATCTCGGCTGCCTACGCATTTAATGATAGCCACGCTTTTTGGTTGTGCGCCGTCGCTGGGACGCTTGATTTTGCCTTCGGTGGGTCCGGAGGCATTGACTAAACGTTCGAATTGTAGGCCGCTGATCACATCGGCATATGCGCCGCCGCCGTATTCCGGATAATGCGAGCCCCAATCTATTAGCTGATATCCTGTGGCTAAAATTATCGCGCCGAAAGTATCGGTAGTATAGCTCTCTTGATCTGCAAAATTGATGCAACCCAAGGGGCATACTTTTGCGCAGACTCCGCATTTATCTTTGGTTAGTTTAGTACAATGCTGTGCGTCTATTACAGGTTTGGCCGGTACGGCTTGGGGAAACAGTTTATAGATCGCTTTGCGTTGCCCCAAACCCTGATCGAAAGAACTTTTCAGTTTGGTGGGGCATTTTTCTTCGCATAAGCCACAACCTGTACAGATATCATGATCCACATAGCGCGGGTTTTGTTTAATGGTAACTTCAAAATTACCAATATAACCGCTTACGGCAGATACTTCGCAAGAGGACATAAGTTTTATACGGGGATGCGCGCCGACTTCCGCCATCTTTGGTGTAGAAATACAGGCAGAGCAATCTAAGGTAGGGAATGTTTTATCCAGCATGACCATTTTGCCGCCTAAAGAGGGTTCGCGCTCTACTAAGGTAACTTCATAACCACCGTCTGCTATATCTAAAGCAGCCTGTATACCGGCTATGCCGCCGCCGATGACCAGACATTTTTTGCATACAGGTATGGAAGAAGTGAAAAGCGGCTGGTTTTTTAAAACCTTGGCTAAAGACATGCGAACTAAATCGATAGCTTTAGCAGTAGCTTTTTCTTTATCTGTATGCACCCAGCTGCATTGTTCACGAATATTGGCCACTTCCAGCATATAAGGGTTAACACTGGTTTTCCCCAACATTTTACGAAAAGTGGTTTCATGCATGCGCGGTGTGCAAGAGGCAATAACCAAACGGTCTAGCTGATGGTCTATAATAGCTTGCTTCATCATTTCTTGTCCGCTGATGGAACAGGCATATTTATTGGTGGCGGCATATACTACGCCGGTCATTTGTTCAGCACTTTTAGCGACCTGTTCCACATCGATTACCGAGGCAATATTCGAGCCGCAATGGCAAATGAAAACGCCTGCCCTAGCCATTTATACTACCTCCTTTGTTTCATTTTCTTTTTGTAGCAGCTTTTTAGCTGGGTGAAAATGACTGGCTACGCCACATTCTTTAAAAGTAGCCCCCATAGCTATGGCTAATATTTCACTAAGGTAGTATACTGGTAAATCGAAGTTTTCATCATAAGCTTTATTTACAGCCCCTTGTCGCATATCTAAATTCAGCATACACATAGGGCAGGCTGTGACCAGTGCATTTGCTCCATTAGCGCGGGCATTTTTGTAGATGCGGTAAAGCAAAGGTTTGCTTTCTTGAGGTATATCTACATGATGCCCGGCGCCACAGCATTCCGTTTTATATGCCCAATCAACAGTAGTTGCACCTGTTAAACGTACCAGCTCATCCATGTTTTGGGGGTTTTCGATATTGTGGGCCATAGTTATTTTTGGCGGGCGAGAATAAAGGCAGCCATAATAACAAGCTATTTTTAAGTTGCTTAAGCGTTTAGTTATGGCGGCGCTTATTGCTGTTTTTGTTTTTTCAACGCTATAAATATCCATGATGCTTACTATTTCTACCGAGCCTTCAACCGGCATATCAATAAGACGTGAAAACTTTTCCCGCTCTTCGCTATGAGCAGCTTGTAAGGCATATTTCATACGCGAATAACAAGAAGCGCAGGGCACCGCCATTGCCAAGCCGGGAAGCTGTTGTTCGGCTAAAGCCAGATTGCGTAAAGGCAGGGCAATTCCTAATTCATGGCTTTTCGTATGGCCTGCCGTAGCACCACAGCAGTTCCAATCTTCAATTTCAATAAAATCAAGACCGATAGCGCGATTAACATAATTTAGAGATTTGGCGTATTCAATACCGGTGGCTTCCATGGAACAACCCGGAAAGTAAGAGTATTTCATATATTTTGCGCCTCCTTCTCGCAGTTTTCCATGATCTTACGCACTGCCAGCCGGTTTTTAACTTTTGCCGGCCAGATTTTCAACTTGCGGCTTTTAAGCATAGCCGGCAAATATGTAAAGTGCTGAAAAAGCTTTCCACTGGTTAGGTTGTAGAACATGGTTAAAGTAAGCTCGTGATTTCTCCCAAACAGTTTAAGAGGCAGTAAAAAATACTTGGAAAAAAGATAAGTGCGCCGTAGCGGACGAATGCCCATTTGGTCTGCTTGTCGGCGTATTGCCTCCATAATTTCAGCTATCGGTACATCGTGAGGACAGCGGGCGCTGCAGGTTTGGCAGGTGGCGCAAATCCAGGGGGCTTGGCTGGAAAGGGCCTCTTGCAGCAAACCTAATTGCAGATAACGCAAAACCTGTCGCGGCATTAAATCCATGCTCTCTGCCATGGGGCAACCTGCGCTACACTTACCACATTGATAGCAATCGGAGAGCTTTGCGCCCGCTTTTTTGACCAGGCTTTCTATTTTTTGCTTATTCTCATCTGGCAATAAACTAAGATTTTTTCCAACCATTCATTTTCCTCCTTTTAAACAAAAGTGAGTTATTCATTCGAATAAATACCAATGCGGCTTTCACCAACAAGATGCCAAAATACAGAAAATAGAGTGTGACCTACTTTAATAAGTATACTCAGAAAATTACTCTTTGTAAACATAAAAAACTTTTAATCATATACAGTTTAATTAGTAGATAGTAGTATAGTAGCAAAAAATTAGTCGGAAGCTACTGGGTTGCAGGCTTCTGCTCACTTTGGTAATGTACTGTAATATTCGTGATTTTATGCTTTGCATTTTATAAAATATGTATTATCTGCAAAATTCGCAACTAATAATTTTGATAATTGTTTTGGCTTATTAAAGAATTGCTTGCAATTTTACACAGCTTGGGATATAATTGTCTAAATGTAATTCTCTATATTGTATGATTAATGAATATGCTATTAAAATTGTAGGTTTATAGAACATGAATTTTCAATGAAAAAGGAGGATGCCTGGCATAACGCAAATATAGAAATGTTTTGAAAAAACAGTAGTTAATGATGACCGAAAACCATTGTTTGCTGGCTTGTATTGATTTACGTTTTTTGTTTCAGTGTATTGTTTAAAATGTATTAAAGTGTATTATTTAAAAAAGGAGGAATGTTGAGTGGAAGTGTTGTTGCTGGCGCGATGGCAGTTTGCCATAACCACGGTTTTTCATTTCTTTTTTGTACCGCTTTCTATTGGTCTTGCGCTTTTTATTGCCATATTGCAAACACGGTATTTTCGTTCGGGAGATGAAAAAGATAAGAAACTGGTTAAATTCTGGGGAAAACTGTTTCTCATCAATTTCGCCATGGGCGTGGCTACAGGTATAGTGCAGGAGTTTCAATTTGGCATGAACTGGAGCGAATACTCACGCTATGTGGGAGATATTTTTGGCGCGCCCTTGGCTGTAGAAGCTTTATTAGCGTTCTTTATTGAATCGACATTCTTAGGCTTATGGGTATTTGGCTGGGATAAGCTTTCTAAAAAACTGCATTTAGCTTGTATGTGGCTAGTAACTGTAGCAACGGCTATCTCGGCTTTTTGGATACTTACAGCTAATTCTTTTATGCAAAACCCGGTAGGCGCGTATTTTAATGCGGCAAACGGGCGAATGGAATTGGAAAACTTTGGAGCATTACTTACCAATTCGCATACAGCTTATCAATACGCACATGTGTTCTTTGGCGCATTGGCTACAGCAGGCTTCTTCGTATTGGGTGTTTCGGCGTATCAAATACTTAAAGGTCGTGAAAAAAGCTTATTCAATAAATCTTTTAAGCAGGCGGTTTTGTTTGCGCTTATCGGTACGGTTGCGGTAATCGGCGTTGGTCATTTTCAAGGCGTGTACTTAGTGCATGAGCAGCCAATGAAAATGGCGGTGGCAGACGCCCACTGGAATACTGCCGATAAACCGGATTGGCCTGTTATAGCCTTCCCCAATAAAGCTAAAGGTGTAAACGCCTTTGCTATTAAGGTACCGGGCCTTTTAAGTTTTCTTTCCTATAATCAATTTGGCCGCCAGGTGGATGGCATCAATGATCTGCAAAAAGAGATGACTGCCAAATATGGGGCAGACGATTATATACCCAATATATGGGTAACTTTTTATGCTTTTCGTTTTATGCTTTTAGCTGGCATATTGATGCTTGTACTAGCTTTACTGGCTTTGTTTTGGTGGCAAGAGGATACGCTTATTAAACATAATAAATATCTTAAGCTGCTTATTCCCGCACTTTTGCTGCCATATATAGCCAATAGCTGCGGCTGGTTGGTGGCGGAAGTAGGAAGGCAGCCCTGGATAGTTTACGGATTGCAAACGGTAAATCAAGGCGTTAGTAAAGTTGTGGCGGCGCCGATAGTACTCCTCTCTTTGGTAGGATTTACCGCTGTTTACACTGTGCTGCTGGTCATCGCGGTGAAACTGATCAAGAAAACCTGCCGCGAGGGTTTGACCGCTGAAACTACAGAGCCGGGGCCCACCGTGGCCACCGCCGGTTAAGGAGGTCGGGAATGATGGATCTTAATACATTATGGTTTATTCTGGTTTCGGTGCTGTTTGCGGGCTATTTCTTTTTGGAAGGCTTCGATTATGGCGCAGGCGCGCTCTTGCCGCTTTTGGGCCGTACCAATAATGAACGCCGCCTGATCCTTAATACACTGGGACCGATTTGGGATGGCAATGAAGTGTGGCTGCTTACGGCAGGCGGAGCTATTTTTGCAGCTTTCCCTCACTGGTATGCTACTTTATTTAGCGG
>WRKD01000125.1 GCA_009778255.1 Bacillota bacterium | reverse complement strand
TTCATATTATCCTCCTTAGTAGTAATATTATTAAATATTTTCATCTATAGCATGTAAAAATTATCATACTACTCTCTTTTTGTCAATAGGTTATTTAATATTTTTATGTATTCGTAAATTATAATAAAGAATTACAGGCTAAAGTTGCGCGACTGGAAATGAGCCTTGTTAATTATTAATCGAATCCACTTCCTCTACATAAGAAAGCAGTAAGCCGGCAGGAATGGCCAAGCCGCTATCTGGCACATCTCGCAAACTGGCATAAATAACCCCTACCACTTGCCCTGCGCTGTTAAAAAGTGGGCTGCCGGAACTGCCGGAGCGTACCGGACCGGCAAAGCGGATGATACTATTTTCTTCATAGCCAAGCATTTCCAGCATAACAGCTTCAGAAATAGTCCAATCGAATCCTAAAGGGTTGCCGATAAAGATCAGAGGGTCATCGGGAAGAGGCAATTCTGTACTAAGTTCTACATGCGGCAAATCACGCCCCGCAATCTTGGCTATAGCTAAATCATAATCCCCAATATAATACCAGTTACGCGCTGGGTAGCGATGACCGTCTGTGAATGTTACCATAACGCCGCTATTGTTTTCTACAACATGACGATTAGTTACGATAAGCCCATCTGGCTTAAGGTTGAAACCACTGCCCAAAGAAGATGCGCCGCCAACAGTAACAACAGCTTGCTTAAGTGAAGAAAGCGCCTCATCTTTGGCAAGTTGCCCGGAGCGGGCCAAAAAGCTGAGATCTGGCATGTTTTTTAAGGCAGGTAAACCTCTGCCGCCTAAAAAGAATAATACCGCCAACAAGGTTATTATGGCTATCAAGCCATCAAAAAACTTGCCCGGCCAGCCTGTTTCACTTTGTGGAGCTTCCTTTTGCTCCGGCAATTTATTGAGCTCGCGTATTTCTTGCCAATCTAAATCGCGCGATTGTCCTTTTTTCAGTTCACGCCAGTAGAAGTCGCCGCCCACATATTCAGTTTTGCCGCTACGGCGGCGAACTATACGATATTTAGCCATATCATTCCACCTTATATAATAAAGTAAGAATCTGCCGCGCAGCTTCAGCATCCCACTTATTTAAAAACAGCTTAGGTGCATCTTTGCCTACTGGCCATTGCTCAATACGGCTGCGGTTATAGGCACAAAAAGATAACCCAGCTTGCTTAGCCGCCCTCATATCTATCTCGGCGTCGCCGATAGCTAAGGCGTCTTTCGCTGTAAGAGAAGAATATAATGCTAAAAGTTCCAGCATACCTCCGGGGGCAGGTTTAAGTTCCCGTGCGCCCGCGCGTCCCATTATTTGCCGAAGCCAGCGGGTTAGGCCCAGTTGATGTAGGATATTACCAGCAGATTCTTCATTAGTATTGGTGAGGGCTACTAAATGAGCATAATTGTTTAAATATTCCAATACCTGTTCTATACCCGGTTCTGCCATAGAATTTTTTAAACCGGTATTCTCAATATCATCTACGCGCTGCCACACAAGTTTCTCTAGCTGCGAAGAATAGCAGCTGCTTTGTCTGAAATGATTGAGGATTTGCGTTAAGGGCAAAAGTTCATTCGCCTCATAGCCGCTATTTGCTAGTATACGCAATACTTCAGATTTCATCAGCGAAAAATCCAAATGGGAATGTATCAGTGTATTATCCATATCAAATATGATCAATTTTTTATGATCCATACCATAGCCCCCGATAGGATTTATCTGTGTATTGTTGAATTAACAATTATGGAAAACAATTTAGTAAAAGGTATCAATGCGCGTCAGTTAAAGATAATAGCCTGTATCTCTATGTTATTTAGCCATAGCGGAGTGATTTTTTGGCCCGCTCAAGTATGGTGGCAGGTACCGGGGCGTATTGCCATGCCGATATTTGCCTTTATGATAGCTAATGGTTTTCGTTATAGCCATAATGTATATCGGTATATGGCGCGTCTTTTTATTTTTGCCGCGCTTATCCAATACCCATATTCGGTCTTTCTCGCTAACGGATATTTGAATATTTGTTTTACACTGGGGCTGGGTTTAGTGGCTATAATAGTTTGGCAAAGCCGCTTGCCTTTGTTTTTACGCCTGATTAATGTTCTTTTCATCTGTTTTTTATCTGAATTTTCAAATATTACACTATGGCTTAGCGCACGTTACGGTTTTACTGGCTTTCTGCCCTGGCTGCATACAGAATATGGCTGGTATGGCATAATGATGATATTATCCGCCCATATCTTCTTCAATGAAAGACAAAAACTGGCTTTAATGTGGCTATTTCTTAATCTGCCGCTTTTGGGGGAATTCATTTCTACCTTGCTGGCTTCTTCCCCTTATCCCTCTGTTCAAGGTTTATGTATTATGGCCATACCCTTCATTTTTTTCTATAATGGAAAGCGCGGCGGCGGTAACCGTTATGAGTTTTATATCTTTTATATTGGTCATTTGGCTATTCTCTATGCGCTACGCCGTGTTTTGTGGGGTTTTTAACCCAATTCATCTAAGGTTTTACTGAAGCTGGGTGCGAAATGCTCCATAAAATAGCCTACCGCGGGGATATCTTCGTAGTGAGAAATCTCTTTTAATGTGGCTTCCTCTGCCAGTATAAATTCACCGTTGCCGGCGGCGCTTTCTTCTACACATTTCAAATAAGCGGCAATTTTATCGGCGGCTTTTATCAGCCGCTTATTATTATGTGTTTCCGAAAAAAGTAATGGTTTATATAACTGTGCAAGCTCCGGCGGCAGCATACACAGCAATTTATCTTTGGCTACCTCTTCTATCTGCTTATAGGCGTCGTTTATTTGCGGATTATAATACTTAACCGGCGTAGGCAGGTCGCCTATTAATACTTCGCCGGCATCATGAAAGAGGGCTAATTGCGTTATTTCTCCGCAGTCTATATCATCTGCGAAGTAAGCATTGCTGATAAAGGCCAGCGCTTGCGCTATTAGTGCTACTTGCAGGCTGTGCTCGGCAATATTCTCCTGTGTAAGGTTGCGCATCAAGCTCCAACGCTTTATCAGTTTCATGCGGGAAAGATACGCAAAAAAATGATTACCCATAGGAACCTCCAGCGGCAAGAAAGCGGCAAACTATTTTATAACTCTAGCTTATGCTTAAAATAAGCAGCTATTTCCCGCGCCAATTCTTCCGCAATAAGTTGTTTTTCATCGGTAAAATACTCTTCTACATTGAACCACTGTATACGCGTATCCCTTTTAAACCATGTATACTGCCTTTTGGCATAGCGGCGCGTATCTCTTTTAAGCGCTGTCAGCGCTTCATCCAGGGTAGATAAACCTTTTAAATAAGTTATTAAATGCCTATAGCCTAAACCGCGCAAAGCTGTGGAATGTGCCGGTATTTGAGAAAAAAGTAAATTTTTCACCTCGTCGATAAACCCGGCTTCTATCATTTTATCAACGCGGGAATCTATGCGTGCATAAAGCAGCTCTCGCCTAAGTGTCAGCCCGGCTATTGCTACATGATAAGCGGGTTTAAAATCCATTTTGCTCTGATTTTGTATTTCACTGATACAAAAGCCTGTTTTTTCATATACCTCTAAGGCGCGTACAACGCGATAATGATCGCTGGGATGTATACGCTGTGCCGCCGCTTGGTCAACCTTAGCCAAACGCCGGTGTAAATATAAATCTCCTTTTTCCAAAGCCAGCTGCCTCATATTGGCGCGAAAATTGTCGTCTTTTTGGGTTTTTAGCGGAAAAAGATAGGGATTTAGCAAGCTGGCCACATATAAACCGGTGCCGCCTACAAGAAGCGGCAAATGTTTCCGTTCGCCGATACTATGTATTGCGGCAGCTGCCATGAGGCGAAAATCGGCTACGCTAAAATCTTCCCCCGGTTCGCAAATATCCATTAAATGATGGGGTGTGCCGCCTCTTTGAGCAGGCGTGACCTTCGCCGTACCGATATCCAGCCCGCAATACACCTGCATGCTATCTGCGGAAATAATCTCGGCATTCAGCAATTGCGCCACCTGTAACGAAACTTCTGTTTTGCCACTGGCGGTAGGGCCAACTAAAACTGCCAGTTTTTGCTCTTCGCTTATTTTGGTCACTACCTTCCAACAAAATCTATTATTCCCTTCCCTGCTGGGTCAGCTCAATAATTCGCTGATTGCGCGAGCCGCGAAAAGCTAAATTAAGGTCTCGCTCTGCTTTAAGAAACGGGCCGTCTATCAATATATCTGTATACGCAAGAAGCCTCGCTACATTAACATCTTTTTGGCTTAGCGTTTGCAACTCTTCAAAGGTATAGCCGCTATAAAGAACAATTGTTTTGCCCAGTTTTTTAATGTCCATTGCTAATTCGGCCACGGCGGCAGCCTGCAAAAACGGTTCCCCGCCGGAAACAGTAAGCCCGCAAAGAAGCGGGTTTGCTTCAAAGCGCGCTAAAAGCTCTGCCGTATCGGCCCATGTTCCTCCATCCGGATCATGCGTATGAGGGTTATGGCAATCAGGGCAATGACGGCTACAACCTTGGGTAAACACCGTCATACGCAAGCCGGGCCCATCCACTGCGCTTTCTGCCACAACCCCGGCTATGCGCAACTGCATAATATAATTCTCCTCTGCTATCTTTAATGCGGGGAAAGCCTTATTGGTTTTTGGCAAACCTATCGCTGTATTGCAAAATGGCGCGGCGGACGATTTCAATGGTCTCGCGCGGGCCTTTTACTTCATTTACAACAGTTTCTTTGCCTTCCAGCTCTTTATATACCCTAAAAAAGTGCCGCATTTCCGAAAAAATATGCGAAGGCAAAGCATCGATGCTGCGGTACACATTATAGGTAGGGTCTTCGAAGGGGATGGCAATGACCTTTTCATCAATAGCGCCGCTGTCCAGCATGCTGATCGAGCCGATGGGATAAGAACGCACTAAAGTAAGGGGCGATAAAACTTCGGAACAGAGTATCAATACATCCAGGGGGTCGCCGTCATCTGCATAGGTGCGCGGAATAAAACCGTAACTGGCCGGATAATGTGTTGAAGTATGCAAAATACGGTCCAGAATTATCATGCCGGTTTCTTTATCCATTTCATATTTCACTTTGCTGCCTTTTTCAATTTCAATAACAGCTAAAAAATCCTCCGGTTTAATGCGGTCTTTGCTTATATCATGCCAAATACTCATAATTTTCTCCTATTTAAAAATGATTAACCCTATCCATTAATTCCTGGCGCTTCGCATCGTTGAAGCGTTCTATGGTACTGAAATAGCCGGTTATACGGCGTACGCGGTGTATGCTTTGCCCGCCGCAAGAAGGGCAATCTTGAGGAAACACGCCCTGTTGCCCGCAAGACAAACAAAAATCGATGGGGAAATTGATACCGGCATAACCCATATCATTATTGCGCATATGCCGCAGTAAAGTTTCGATTGCTTCCGTATTATGTTCCGGCGGGCCGGCCAATTCAACATAGCTGATATGCCCTGCATTGCAGTATTTATGATATGGTCCTTCTACGCTGACTTTTTCAAACATAGATAGAGGATAATCTACCGGCACATGAAAAGAATTGGTATAATAATCTTTATCTGTTACGCCGGCTATAAGGCCAAAAGTTTCCCGGTCCATTTTCAGGAAGCGTCCGGAAAGCCCTTCTGCCGGGGTAGCAAGGAAGGTATAGTTTAAATCGTAATACTCGGCAAATTCATCCACACGGTCTCGCATATAGGCAATGATCTCTAGCCCCAATTTTTGCGCGTCGGCGCTTTCGCCATGATGTACGCCCATCAAAGATACAAGTGTTTCTGCCAAACCTATATATCCGATAGAGAGGGTTCCATGTTTAATAGCAGAAGCGATAATATCATTATCCCGTAAATTTTCGGAATCCAGATAAAGATGCTGGCCCATTAAAAAAGGCATATCGCGCACCTTTAAAGCGGCTTGGGTCTGATACCGGTGAAAGAGCTGCCGCGCTGTCAGTTCCAACACACTATCCAGCAGCAAATAGAATATTTCCAAATCTCCCTTGGCCTGTATAGCTAAACGCGGCAGATTAATAGAGGTAAAAGAAAGATTACCGCGCTTTTCTGTAATTTCCGGGCCGCAGCGGTTCGACATAACCCGGGTACGGCAACCCATATAACTTACATCCGTACCAAAGGGTGCGTTAAAACTGGCGTCCATAAAACTAAAAGTAGGATTCATACGTTTGCTTGCCACACGCATAGCCAGCTCAAATAAATCGCGGTTGGGGTCGGCTGGGTTAAAGTTAATGCCCTCTTTTAGGCGAAAAATCACATTGGGAAAAATGGGGTTTTCGCCCCGCCCCAAGCCTTTTTCATAAGCTAACAAAAGATTGCGGCTGGCCATGCGCGCGCCCTCGGAAGTATCGGCGCCGATATTAAGACTGGAAAATGGCACCTGGCTGCCGGCGCGGCTATGCATACTGTTTAGATTGTAGATAAGCGCTTCCATGGCTTGAAATACTTCATTTTCTTCATAACCTTCCATAAAGGGCGCCATATCGGTATCGAAGAAAGGAAAGCTTTGTCCGCCATGCATATCGTTTTGCGAACTCTGCAAGATAATAGCTGCCAAAGCGGTAGCCGAGGCTGGGCGCTTAGGCGGACGAATATAACCATGCCCGTTGTTAAAGCCTTTATGCAATAATTCGCCCAAGGGTATTTGCACACAAGTGAGGGTTTTGCAATACCAATCCAGGTCGTGGATATGAATATCGCCGCGTTTATGGGCGCGCGAAAACTCCTCGGGAATGCAGCGCGAAAGATAATAGGTGCGGCTGGCTGCAGAAGCTATTTGCAGCATTTTAGCCGAAGGTGAATTGCCTACATTGGCGTTCTCGCGGCTGGTTTCGATAAGTATCTCTTCTACCGCGTCCATCAGGTCGCTTTTCGCCACCCGCACCCTGGTGCGTTTATCACGATAAAGTATATAAGCTTTGGCGCATTTTGCATGGCCCTGCTCTATCAAAACCCGCTCTACTAAATCTTGTACATCTTCCACGCCAAAAATTGTTCCGCCGTACTGCTCTTCAAGCGCTTTCAAAACTAAATCGGTTAAATTTTCAGCCAATTGTTTATCATCAACTCCGCAAGCTATATTGGCGCTGTAAATAGCATCCGTTATTTGCGTTTTGTTAAATGAAACCAAGCGTCCGTCACGCTTGCGTATTTGTCTTAGCATATCAGTTTTCCCCTTTCACGCCTCCGGTTACTTCCCCGTTTTCACCGTATTCCCTGCTATCTTGTATCTCTTTTTGCAATTTACGTATCTCGTCAATAAAGGTCGAGATATCTTCGAAATTGCGGTAAACAGAAGCAAAACGCACATAAGCTACTTGATCTACTTTTCGTAGATGCTGCATTACCAATTCGCCGATCTGTTTAGAAGAGATTTCACGTTCCAGGCTATTGCGTAAATCCCGCTCTATATCGTTGACCATCTGCTCTAGAACAGTTACCGGAACGGTACGTTTGTCGCAAGCTTTGATAAGACCTTTCAATATTTTGCTGGGATCAAACAATTCCCTTCGGTTATCGGTTTTTACCACTATCAGAGGCACTTCTTCTAATCGTTCATAAGTAGTAAAACGCTTGGCGCATTGCTGGCATTCGCGGCGGCGGCGAATACTTCGCCCCTCTTCTACAGGTCTTGAATCTAGTACACGCGATTCGGCGTAGCCGCAAAAAACACAACGCATACTACCCCTCCATTCATTTTTTTTAGCTACATTATATGGTGCTCTGTACATATTATCACACTATATATCGTA
>WRKD01000124.1 GCA_009778255.1 Bacillota bacterium | reverse complement strand
AAGATTTCCGTACGCAGCGTTCCTTCCTTGAACATGATTTATGGCGAATCTTGCAACCCCGCTGTTAAAATAGTGACGCTAAAATTCACGGTTAAAACCGATGTTGAAGGTTATTTAAACGATGCCCTGCTTTCTTTTACTTTAGCTATTGTTAACCCGTCGGTCGGTTTTGTAGGGGCGCTCACCGAGCCATGTGCACCGCTGGCTCTGGCTGTTTACAAAGTGGGAACCGAGGCTATGCAGAAAAACTTGGTAAATTTCCCGACTATGTATAATGTTAATACCGGACGGCTCCAGCCCATATTCAATAATAACAATGTTATACAGGAACAGGTTTGGATCGAAGTACCTGTGGATACCGACTTAGACGGTAAGCGTGACTTACAGCGCGTTCTCATCAGAAGGCCCATCGAAACTTTACCGGAACGCGGCGGTCTGCTTTGCCCAGTTATCGCTTCACTTACCCCCTACCATACCACCGGGGGAACAGGAACTGCCTTCCAAGCTTTCTCCGGCCGTCTGGATAGCGGCTTCCCCGACCAAGGTTTGGCGCCGACCAGATTCTCTCATCAAAAATACAGAGATTTTCTTAACAGCAACAAAGACGTAAACAGCAACAGAATATATGGACCGGAAAATGATATGAGCTATGCTGCGCTAAAGAGTGTTACAGACAGGGTAGTAGGTAAAGGCGCCGAAGCCCATGTGGCAAGGTATAAAGACCTTTTAGAAGATGGTATGCTAAAAGCTACCGTTTATACCCCCGAGCAAGCTGCGAATTATCCTTGGCTACCACCTGCCAGAGTACCCCTAGGCAAACAGCTTAACGGCGCTTCAGCAACCTTAAGTGGCAGCGCAGGCAACTGGTCTGCAGCAACTTACCTGCCCCGCGGATACGCCTTTGTTCAAGTAAGCGTACTGGGCAGTGATTACGCGGAAGGTATATTGCAATATGGCATGTATCAGGAAAGCCTGTGCGCTGCAGCTGTGGTAGACTGGCTTAATGGTAGAATACGCGGCTATGCGGATGCGGCAGGCACCATAGAAGTAGAGGCTTACTGGGCCAGCGGCGAAATGGCGGCTTCCGGGGCTTCTTTCGGCGGCACCTTACCCATAGCTGCAGCTATTACCGGAGTTGAAGGCTTAAGAACAATTATCCCCGGCGCTCCTGTTACACTTTCATATAATTACTATCGCGAGAATGGTACCCCCTATGCCCCCGGCGGATATCAAGGCGAAGATATTTTCTCTACAACTTACTACTGTTTCGGCCGAGGTTGGAATGCTTCTTCACCTTTTGCCGCCTCTGCCTCGATATGGGATAAATGGTGGAAATGGGAAGAGTATCTTATGCATGAAGCAACACCGGAAAATGGTGATTACAGCCCCTTCTGGGATGAAAGAAATCCCCTCGCCTATGGTAATGATATGCGTAAGGATGTAGGCGTAATCATGGGACATGGTTTTAACGACGACAATGTTAAATTTAGAAATACCGCTCAATATAATGAAATGCTCAAATACTACGGCGTAGAAGTAATTAAAGGTGTTTTCTCTCAAGGCGGACATGGCCAAGTTACCACCTCCAGCGGTATTTGGGTTACCACCGGTAATAACCTAATCGATTGGACAGATTATTATCTGTTCGGCATAGATAGCGATATTACCGAAAGAGCGCCCAATTACACCATTCAGAGTAATTTAGGTTCTGTATGGAACACCTACGATACATTCCCCAGAAATACCGCTTATCAAAAATTCTATCCTGCCGGAGACAGAGTAGGCGCCTTATCATTAACACCACCGCAAACTGTTACTCCTCTAGTATTTAAAGACGAATTATTGCCAACCCTCACCCGTACCGTACCTAATTACGAAACTGTTAATAACGGCTTGGCAGCCCATATACGCAATAATGGCTGGTTAGACGCTGCTAAGATCATGGCCGGTGAAGGCGGTAATTTGCCCAGTAGCGGTCAGCCCAGATGGAGAAACTGGATTGTAGGCGGCTTCGATTCAACAACTGCTTGGAGCAGCAGCACTAACCGGCATGCCAGCCTCAGCGCAGGCACTTTATTCAACAGCCTTAGCCAAACCAAAGCTATCAACGATCGCTTGCTGTATTTGATGGATATACCGGAAAACTTCACCATCAGCGGCTTCACAAAAGTAACCGCCGAAGTAGCAGCCGATAAAAATGTTGGTGTTATTTCAGCCATGCTGGTTGAATGGGGAACTACTTTAAAGATCGTGGCTATGGGTTCGGTCGATGTTCGCAATCCCAACCCTGATGGCACAATCACCATAGATGTCCCCGGGCTTTCTAACATTGAAAAAGGCGGAAACTGGCATGCTAATTATGTATTCCAAGCCCAAAATATCATTCCTTATGGAACATCTACCCCCACAGCAGCCAACTTCAATTCCTACACCTGGGAAATGGATGTAACCGAATACAACTTTAGCAAAGGGAACAAGATTGGGCTCATTCTCTTTGGTTCAGATCCTTTCTTCACTTATCGCCCACGTGTCGCAACCGAGTTTACTGTAAACATCGGCCCCAATACGTATCTCTCGCTACCCGTTGTTAACCCGCTTACTGTTACGGCCCCGGCGCCGGTTCTGGAATATGTGCCAGAAGTAATAGAAGAATTTAACAGTACAGAAATTGTCGAGGAAATTGTCGACGATTTCACCGAATTCGAGGTTATTGAAGATTAAATAATCTGCCTCTTCAATAAAGATTCGTAAAAAACATTATATCAATTACCAAAGAACAACTCCACGCTAAAGTGGGGTTGTTCTTTACTATGGAACCCTTTTCAGATAAACACTTTTTTGTTGATATTTTCATCACAATGGCTTATGATTATCCATATACATATTCAAAAACAAAAAATTGAAGGAGGGTTCAAACATGTCTGACCATGTTGTAAACAATCTCGAACCAGTAGAAGTGTTCAATTATTTCCAGGAAATCAGCAAAATTCCCCGGGAATCTGGCAATGAGAAGGCTATAAGCGATTATCTGGTAGCTTTTGCCACAGAGCATAATCTAGAGGTTGTGCAAGATGATGCATTTAATGTGGTAATAAGAAAACCGGGAACTGCCGGTTATGAAAACAGCCCCGGAGTGGTGCTGCAAGGGCATATGGATATGGTATGTGAAAAAGATGCAGATATTGATCACGATTTTACCAAAGACCCCATAATTCTAAAAGTCGTTGACGATATGTTGTATGCAGAAGGAACAACTCTGGGCGCCGATAACGGCATTGCTATTGCCATGGGAATGGCGGCTTTAACAGCAAGTGATATCTGTCATCCGCCTCTGGAATTACTGGTTACTACCAGTGAAGAAACCGGTATGGATGGCGCCCATGCCTTGGAAGCACAATTAATAAAAGGTGCGGCTTTGCTCAACATGGACTCTGAAGAAGAAGGCATTTTGACAGTAAGCTGTGCAGGGGGCTGTACTACGAAGATCGATATCCCAGTTTCTTGGGAAACGCCTAATGCAGATTTAGCGGTATTCACTCTAAGCATTGAGGGTCTTAAAGGAGGGCATTCCGGTATAGAAATAGCTGCCGGCAGGGCAAATGCCAATAAGCTATTAGGCCGTACGCTGAAAAGTATAACTACTTCATTAAAAACTGACTTATATACTGTGGAAGGAGGTTCAAAACATAATGCAATTGCGCGTTCTGCTTATGCTACCATAGGTGTAGAAAAGCAAGACGAGCAAGCGCTTAAAGAATGCCTTAAGACTTTAGAAAATGTTTTTCGTAATGAAAGCATGGTAACAGACCCCGATATTTGCTTGCAAATAATACCTGCGGCACCGGTTTCCCTCAAAGTTTTATCGCAAGATAGTGCAAAAAGAGTTATACAATTTTTATTCCTCATCCCCAATGGGGTGCAAAGCATGAGCATGGACATTGCCGGTTTAGTAGAAAGCTCTCTTAACCTTGCTGTTATTCAAACAAAAGAGCAAAGTATTGAAATCATTAGCTCAATGAGAAGTTCGGTAGCCAGCCTTAAAGAAAATATGCTTAATATTATAAAAACCCTGGCAGATATTTCACTGGGCAATGTAATTACAGAAGGAATGTATCCGGAATGGCGCTATAACCCAAAATCGAGACTGAGAGAGGTTTTAATAGAGCAATATACGGCAATGTTTGGCAGCCAGCCAATTATTACTGCTATTCATGCGGGCTTAGAATGTGCTTTATTTGATGAAAAATTTGATGGCAAAATGGATATGGTTTCTATTGGACCAACTATGTTTAGCGTTCACACTACACAAGAACATCTGAGTATACCCTCTACCCAACGAACTTGGGATTATTTAAAGGAAGTGCTAAAAGTTTTAAAATAGAGGCGCCCATAGGTTTGAGATACAAATAACCTACCATATTTCTGGAATTTATGATATAATATAGAATATGGGGGGTTGAGTTTTATGAAGACAAAACATAGGTTAATACCAATACTATTTCTGCTGATACTGCTCTATATACTATTTATCCCAACGCCTTTGCGGGCTGTAGAGACAGTTCTATTTACCACTGAGAACAACCAAAATGGCGAAGCTATTACGGCTCTTGCGGCAGGGACATATCATACCATTGCTCTTAAAGCAGATGGCTCCCTATGGTCTTGCGGGAATAATACATATGGCCAGCTAGGTGATGGCACCACTGTTCTTAAGAAAATCCTGGTTCAGGTGGGAACCGCCACAAACTGGGCAGAAATATCTGCAGGTTATTATCATACTGTTGCCCTAAAAACAAATGGCGAGCTCTGGGCTTTTGGAAATAATTCTTATGGGCAGCTGGGCGACGGTTCAACTATGCAGCGAACTAGTCCGGTACAGGTGGGAACAGACAAAGACTGGGCTATGATGGCAGCAGGTTATTTTCATACTATTGCCCTAAAAAAAGACGGCAGCCTATGGGCTTTTGGCAATAATGCTTGTGGCCAATTGGGTGACGGAACATTAACGCAACGTAATGTGCCAGTACAAGTTGGGGCAGCAACAGATTGGCTTACAATTGCGGCAGGCTATGACCATACTGTAGCAATTAAAAAAGATGGCAGCCTATGGAGTTGGGGCAACAATAATTATGGTCAACTGGGCGACGGCGCTATGACACAGCATAATACCCCGCAGCAGATAGGAACAGAAAAGAATTGGAGTGCGGTTGCGGCAGGCTACTATCACACGGTTGCAATAAAAAAAGATGGCAGCCTTTGGGCTTTTGGGAAAAATAACTATGGGCAACTTGGAAACGGCGCTAGAATACAGAGCAATATTCCGCTGCAGGTGGGTGTGGCAAAAAACTGGGTGAAGCTCTGGGCAGGCCCCTATCATACCCTAGCTTTAAAAAGTGACGGCGTATTATGGGCCTTTGGCTTAAATGATTGTGGTCAACTAGGCGACGGAACTGTTACAAACCGCTACACTCCTGTACGGGTGGGCAAGATAAATAATTGGCAGGCAGCTGCAGCCGGCTATAAGCATACTATAGCAATAAAAGATAATGGTAGCCTCTTTACATGGGGAAATAATGATGATGGCCAGCTTAGCGCGGGAGAGATAAAACAACGGTCAATGCCAATACAAGTTTTGCTTCAGCTAAGCGCTGTAAACAGTACCGATTCCCCTCCCCAGCTGCTTGCCGATTTATTCGCCCAGTATAATCATACGCTATACCTAGAACCGGAAAAAACCTCCCTCAGTGTTGGTGAAACCTTAGCTGTAGATGTAATGCTCTTTGGTTATATTAACTATGCCGGAGTTATAACAGAAATAGCCTATGATAATGCCTGTTTTGAATTTAGCGGTTACACAAATTTAAACGGCGTACATTCAGATATTAACCCAATTAACCCTAACAAAGTAATGGTGCGCAGTATACCCTCTACAGACATGGTCAAAGGCGCTCCCTGTTCACCGGAGGTAAAAATAGTCACATTAAAATTTACGGCAAAAGGCGGTTTTACCACGAATAATATCCGCACAGAACTAAGCTTTGCTTCTCTGCTGATAGCCCCGCCGGCAGGTATGGTGGGTGCAACAACAGCTCCTGGGCAGCATGCGGCTATTACAATCAATAAATGATGTATCAGGTAAGTTGATTTTCTTTACTAAGTCTCAATGTTTTAATTAAATACTTGCTACTATTTAAAATTAAAAATATTTTGCCATAAAAAATCCTTAAAAAAGGGTTTTTATGGCAAAATTTGCAGTAACAATGAATTAAGGGCGCCTCTATTAAAGGCTTTGACAAATCTGAAAAAATATATTAAACTATAATTACAATAATATTAGCAGAAAAATAGTTTTTAGATTAGAGGGATTTATATGATAAAAAGGTATTCATTCATTTTATTGCTTGTTTTTTTTCTTTTTTCGGGGAAAACCGCCTCTGCCGGCATAGCCTCGCCCGACCCATTTCCTTTTACGCAACCAGATGGAACCCTTATAGTTATACACGCCTTTGGCGACGAAACATTATCTTGGTGCGAAGATGCTTTGGGTAACTTAATCGTTTTCGATGAAAGAATAGCAGGCTATTGCTATGCTAACTGGACCGAGGAGGGGCTTTTTTCCACAGGCAACCCAGTAGGAGCTGGGTTAGCCGCGCCTATAATCAGCCGCAAAACCCAAACACAAAAATGGCAAATACCCCCTGCTGTGCAAAAAAAAGCGGAACAAGCCAGAAATCTGCAAAATCCTACCGCACTAACGGAAGGAATAACCATGGCGGATTTAGATTCTACTATAGCTTCCCCTCCTCTTGTTACCCCTACCGCACAACTAAAACGCAAACTGTTGATTTTCTTTGTTACCTGGAGTGACAGAAGCGGCATCAATACCCCCAAATTAAGCGGTAGTCAAATATACAACCTTGTCTTCAATTCCGCCAGTAATTCTCTCAATAAATATTATAAAGAATTAATAAGAAGCACAGAGGATATTATAATACCTGCCACAGTTAATAATCCTTATAATGGTGCTCAAGGCATTGTAGAAGTAACTATAAATGGCAAGCATCCCAGTATAAACATGCAAGATAGCATGGCAAGCGGAAGTGCGATATTGAAATCTGCCATTACTGACGCCTGCTCTCAAAACCTGGTAAACCTAAAAGATTTTGATACGAACCATGACGGTTCACTACAACCTTCTGAGTTGGTCATCGGTTTTATTATAGACGGCTATGAAGCTTCCAGAAGCGGTACTCCCGACCCTAAATTTTGGGCTATGTACACCAGCGATACACCACTTGCCTCTTTAACTAATGGGGTAAAAATCGAGAGATATTTTGGCGCGGGAGCTTTTCATGGATATAGTGGTGTAACAAGCAGTGATATGCTAACAGTAGGTACAATTTGCCATGAATTTGGGCATGCGTCGTATAAATTTGTTGATACATATGATTATGGCACTATGAGCGGCTCGGTAACCTCTATGGGACATGGTTATTGGTCGCTTATGTCTTATGGCAGCTGGGGGAAAAAAA
>WRKD01000123.1 GCA_009778255.1 Bacillota bacterium | reverse complement strand
GCGGTGGGTCATGAAATCGATTGGAGTTTAACAGATTTAGCGGCAGACAAACGCGCTGCTACGCCAAGCCATGCTGCTGCTTTAGCTATACCTTTAGCTAAAGAATTGCTGGAGCGTTTAACAGATAATGAGCAAAAACTACGCTCGGCAGTGGCGCGGCGCCTAGTCTTTCTGCAACAGCGGCTGCAAGAAGCAGAAGATAAGCTAAGGCGGGCCAGCGCTAATGAACTGCGGGATAATTATAATAAACTACAATTGCTGGCTGCCAGATTAGAATCTTTAAATCCTTTAGCCACCTTAAGCAGGGGTTATGCAGTATGCCGCAACACAGCCAAAAAAAGCCTGCTTTCGGTAAACGAAGTAAATAAAGGCGACGAGTTGCAGGTAATGCTAGCCGAAGGCTCTTTATACTGCTTGGTAGAAGAAATAGAAAAGGCTTAATATCCTGTAGCCTGTTAGGCCACAACCCTTCTTCTAGTTTCTGGCATCTTGCGGGTAAAACGCGCGTTAAAGGAGTATGATATGGCAAAAATAAAGGAAAACCAGCCCACCTTTGAAGAATTACTATTGCAATTAGAAAAAACAGTAAGTGAACTTGAACAAGGCCGCTTAACCTTAGAGCAAATGCTGGAAAAATATGCACAGGGCATAGAATTATTACTTTCTTGCCGTAGCATACTAAATCAAGCGGAACAAATAATGCCGATAGAAACGACGGAGGGAGAACCATGGCGCTAAATGATTTTATTGCCGAAATAGCACAAAGCACGGAAGACTGCCTACAGCAGATATTACCTCAGCCCCATGGCCAGGAAGCAAGACTTATCGAAGCTGTGCGCTACAGCATATTTGCCGGCGGCAAACGCTTGCGACCCGCACTTTTTATGGCAACCTTAAAAGCTTTTTCTAAAGGGCTAGAAGCTCCGGAAAAAGATTATTTACCCTTTGCAGCCGCCCTGGAAATGATACATACTTATTCGCTGATCCACGACGATTTACCGGCAATGGATAATGACGATTTAAGACGCGGTCGCCTTACTTGTCATAAAGCCTTTGATGAGGCAACCGCAATTTTAGCAGGAGACGCACTGCTTACCCAGGCTTTTGCCGCCATGATGAGTTTAAAGAAAATAGTAAGCCCACAAAGGCTGCTAGATGCCACAGAAGAAGTAGCTCTATTTGCCGGGTTATCTGGCATGGTAGCCGGGCAGATGATAGATATTGCTTTTACTGGCTTACAAGTTGGCGAAAATGAATTACGCTATATGGCTCAGCAAAAAACCAGTGCATTATTCAACGCTTCTATATTATCTGCCGCCCATTTAGCCGGGGCTAACCAATTAGAGCATAAATGTTTACGTTCCTACAGCGATTGTTTGGGTTTGTCTTTTCAAATTGCCGATGATATTTTAGATGTAACAGGCGTTCAAGAAAAACTAGGCAAACCAATTGGCAGTGATACTAAAAATTTTAAGAGCACCTTCGTTTCTTTAGTGGGAAAAGAGGAAGCGCGGAAATGGGCCTGGCGGGCTGCGGAAAGTTCTATGCTGGCTTTAGCCCCCTTAGGGGAGCGGGCAGCCTTATTACTTCAATTCCCATTATTGATGTTCAGGCGCGATCATTAATCAAATATTTAAACCACTAATAATATCCCGTATCCGCTCAGCGGCATGACCGTCGCCATAGGGGTTTATGGACCGGGCCATTTTTTTATATTCTGCTTCATTTTGTAATAAGGCGGAAACAGCAGCATAAACAGTATCACGCCCTATACCTGCCAGCCGCGCCGTACCGGCGGCTATAGCTTCCGGACGCTCTGTTACTTCCCGTAATACCAATACCGGCTTACCCAAAGCCGGTGCTTCTTCCTGCAAACCGCCGCTATCTGTTAAAACCAGATAGCAACGTTTCATAACATGACAAAAAGGCAGATAAGGAAGAGGTTCGCACATATGCAAACGCGGCAAGCCGCTTAAGCACTCCCGAGCCTGTGCAAGAATACCAGGATTACGGTGTACGGGGTAAATCACCTCAATATCCGAAAAATCTACCAGCAATGCTGCTATTGATGAAAATATCTCTTTCATGGGGCGGCCCCAGTTTTCTCGGCGATGACAAGTCAAAAGCAGCACACGGCGGCTCCAATCAACTTTCTCTAAACCTAACCCTTCCAAATCGCAAGGTTTATGTACAGTAGCCAACAAAGCATCTATTACCGTATTGCCGGTAATAAAAATATTTTTAGCCGCCACCCCTTCAGCCAGCAAATTATCTGCCGCACCAGACGTAGGGGCAAAATGCCACTCTGCCAGTGTTCCGGTAAGGCGCCGATTAACCTCTTCGGGATAAGGGGCGTATTTATGGGCTGTGCGTAAACCGGCTTCTACATGGCCGCAGGGTAAACGATGATAAAAAGCGGCTAAACTGCCCGCAAAGGTGGTAGTTGTATCGCCGTGTACTAGTAATAAATCCGGTTTTTCGGCATTAAGAACTGCATCCAGCGCGGTCAATACCGCAGCAGTCAGCTGGCAGAGGCTTTGACCATGGCGCATTATATTCAAATCATAATCGGGCTTGATGCAAAACAAATCCAGCACCGTATCTAACATTTCTCGATGTTGGGCGGTAACGCAAATCTTACTTTCTATATCTATAGTATGCGCCAGTAAACTCACCAATGGCGCCATTTTTATTGCCTCCGGCCTGGTGCCAAAAACCGACAATATCTTCATAACTACTCCTTAGTTAGCAAATCGGCATAGCGTATCAACTCCATGCCGGCTTCCTTAGCTAATAAGCAAGCCAGTTCATCTGGATATTCACTATCGAATACTACTCGGCAAATACCACATGTTACCATAGCTTTCACACAGGTAGTACAAGGCTGGGCTGTTACATATACGGTAGCTCCCTCCAAGGCTGTGCCGTGACGGGCGGCATAATTACAAACATTGGCTTCCGCATGTTGGGCGCGACACATCTCTTGTCGCTGCCCGGAGGGTATTCCCAATTGATTGCGCAAACAACCCACCTCTTCACAATGGGGCGCACCCGGTAAAGCACCGTTATAGCCCGTACCCAAAATACGGCGATTAGCAGAAATCGCCACTGCCCCCACCTGCCGACGCTGGCAAGTTGAGCGCGTGGCTACCTGATGCGCTATCGTCATAAAATATTCATCCCAACTCTGACGCAAAATATTGCACCTCCTTTTAAGGCCGCTTTAAATACTCATTCATCATTATTCAGATAATGAGCAAACCACGCTTTCTTCAAGACGGCGGCTTTCATCAACAACAATACATATATGCTTACCCAAACGCTGCTCAAGTAAACTCAGATTACGTCCTTGAGGCCCCAATAACGCCGCTGCCACAGAACCGGTTGCCTTCACCTGAAGGGTTGCGGCGCAACTATTAGCCGCTTCATATTCCAATTCGCTTAAAACTTTGCGCGCCGCAATATCCGCGCGCAGAACCCGCCCTTTACCACGACAAAAGCGGCATTCTTCTTCTAAGTTATAAGAAAGCTCACGGCCCACTTTCTTACGGGTCAATTCCACTAAACCTAAATTTGTCATACCCAGCGGGGTCACACGTGTACGGTCTTTTTTCAGCTCTTCAGTTAACGCATCCATCAGTGTTTTTCTATGTTTTTCTTCTTCCATATTAATAAAATCTATAATAATTATGCCGCCGGTATTGCGTAGCTTTAGTTGGCGGGCAATTTCTGTTACCGCTTCCAGATTGGTTGTGAGCATTGTTTGTTCTAAATCGCTGACTCCCACAAATTTTCCGGTATTCACATCCACCACGGTTAAAGCTTCTGTTTGATCAAATACAATATATCCGCCGCTTTTCAACCACAACCTGCGACGCAGGGCTTTTTCCATCTGCTCATCTACTCCATATGCGGCAAACAAATCTGCGCCGGTACGCAGGCATATTTTAGATAATAATTCCGGCGCAACATCTAGCATTGCTTCCCGCACTTTATCTGCAGCTTGCGCACTCTCTACCACAATGCGCTCAATATCTTGCGCTATGGTGTCGCGTATTACCTTTTTCAATATATCTTGTTCATGATAGATAAGAGCCGGAGCTTTTCTTTTAGCTGCTATTCCCTGTATACGCTTCCACAGCCGTTTTAAGCTGCGAAAATCTTCAATTATTTCCTCGGCCTCGATTCCTTTAGCGGCTGTGCGTACAATAGCGCCCTGCCCTTTTGCCACTAACTTCACTATCTCGCGCAGCCGCTCCCGTTCATCTTCTTCATCAATACGGCGAGAAACTGCTACATGAGTATTTACCGGAAGTAATACCCCATAACGACTGGGCAAAGCTGGTTGCATAGTTACGCGCGCGCCTTTATCGCCTTGTGGCTCTTTCAGTATTTGTACCAAAACCTCTTGCCCTTCTTTTAATAAAGAACCTATATCGCGCGGAGCGCTTTTGGGCAGGCTGATTTGATTTAAGCCGGCATAAAGGGGGGCGGGAGTATATACATCATCCGCATATAAAAAACTATTTTTTTCCAATCCTATATCTACAAAAGCGGCTTGCATGCCAGGCAGCACATTGGCTACCCTACCTTTATATATGGCGCCCAAAAGCCGCCCGCCATCATACTCCGGCAAGTATAACTCTGCAAGCTGCCCTTCATGGCAAATAGCAATAGACACTTCTTCTCCATAAAAATGGATAAGCATTTCTTTAATAAAAATCACATCCTATAATTTCTAATTTCTCGCCCTTAATATACATCGCAGTGCGGTAATAACCGCCTACATATGCCTTTTGAGCCAAAACCTGAATCAGCTCGGAAGGTTTGATCAACGCCCCCGAATGAAGCAGGCAAGAAAATAGCAGATTATTATCGTGATGCGTTAAAGAGTGCAGGCAGAGACGAATATCTACCATTTTTTTCCCCTTAGGGCTGTTGCGCACTACCATATAGTTTTGCATAGCCATAAAATCTGCAATAGCTTGTTCCAATTTCCGGCTATCTAGTTCTCCCTTAAGTTCCAAAGAATAATCGGCCCGGTCAATAATTTTCATCAAAGCCGGGGTATTTTCCGCTATGGGTGCCGCCGCTAATAAATGCAAACCAAGAGGTAATACACCGTTTAGCCGAGTTAACCAATCATGCGGCACAGCTTCGTTAAAAACCAAATCTGTATATTCACTATCTCCGCAAAGACCCACAGCATGAGCAGGTCCCCAAGATATAAGCATATGCGGGTTAAAACCTTGCGAATAAGCTATAGGTAAAGCCGAGCGGCGCACAGCTTTTTCAAAAGCGGTTAAAATATCTAATTGAGAAAGCCAGCAGGCCGGCTCTGTTACACTCAGGCGTACCCGCCAACGCTGTTTTGCTTTTGCTATAGACAAAGTATTGGCAGATACTGAATTTGCAGCGCTTTCGGGCATAATCTGTAATAATGGTTTAGCTTTATGCGGACGGCAATCCAGTTTTTGGCAAACACCACAGCCAGAGCAACTATCAAAACGGCAATCCTCTGTTGTACCCTGCTGAGCAGCCAGTTCGTACTCCCGCCACAACCATTCCCTACTAACACCGCTTTCTATATGCTGCCAGGGCAAAACATCATTTTTTTCATAGTTGCGGCAAGCGAACTCTTCTAAACTAAGATTACAGGCGGCAAAAGCTGCCTGCCAGCGCTGAAAATTAAAACTCTCTGTCCATCCATCGGCATGACAACCCATTTGCCAGGCCTTAAGCAAAACATCGCCTAAACGGCGATCGCCCCTTGCTAATGCCGCTTCCAATAAACTGGTATCAACATCATGGTAACTAAGGCTCACTTGCTTTATAGGACGAATCAAATTCAGCAAATACCGCTGTTTGGTACGCAAAACTTCCGCATTATCCTGTGCGCACCACTGAAAAGGCGTATGGGCCTTGGGCACGAAAGAAGCTACTCCCAAAGAAAGGGCCAGCGGTTTTTTCACATAAGACGGCTTGTTCTTGCCATAAAGAGCCACAATAGTTTTGCATAGTTCAGCAATGGCTGCTATATCTTCCATGGTTTCGTAAGGCAAACCGATCATAAAATAGAGTTTAACCGCACTATAGCCCGCAATAAAAGCAGATTTTAGGGCGGAAATTATCTCTTGTTCCTCTACTCCTTTATTGATTATATTACGCAGACGCTGACTGCCTGCTTCGGGCGCAAAAGTAAGGCCACTTTTTCTTATTTTTCCGGCGGCGGCCGCCAAGTCTACTGAAAAAGAATCTACACGCAAGGAAGGCAAAGATACCCCCATACCGCATCCACTATAGCGAGCAGATAATTCTTCCATTAGAGAACCAATTTGAGAATAATCGGCAGAGGAAAGAGAGATAAGGCCAATATCTTCATAACCGCTATTTCTGGCTATTTCATCAACTTGTTTTAACAGCACCGTGGGCTGTTTTTCTCTTAGCGGTCGGTAAATAATTCCAGCTTGGCAAAAACGACAACCGCGGCTACAGCCGCGCATGAGCTCTAACATGATGCGGTCGTGAACAACTTTTGTATGGGGCAAAATAGGTGCTTTGGGAAAAGGCGCGGCATCGATATCATGTATAAGAGCCTTATCTATACTCTGCGGCATTCCCTTTTTTATAGTGAACCCACTAAAACAGCCCTTTTCATTATAATATGGACGATAAAAAGCAGGCGCATATATACCTGGCAGTTTAGTGGCAGCGCTTAAAAGCTCTTCTTTACTTAAACCCTGCTCTATACTGCGAGACACCAATCTCAGCAGAGCCGGTAGATGCTCTTCGCTTTCCCCCAAACAAAAAAGGTCGATAAAATCGGCTAAAGGTTCCGGGTTAAAAGCACAGGGCCCCCCAGCGATAACCAGCGGTTTACCTACGCGATCTTTAGAATGCAAAGGTAATTTAGCTAAGTTAAGCATATCTAAAACATTTGTATAAGAGAGTTCGTATTGTAAAGTAAAACCAACTACATCAAAATCAGCTAAAGGACGCCCGCTTTCTAAGGCTGTAAGGGCTGTTTCGCTTGCAAGTAAAAGCTTCCTAACATCTTCCATGGGTGCAAAACAGCGCTCACACAATAAATCATTTTCTTTATTTACCGCTTCGTAAAGCAAGCGCAAACCCAGATGCGACATACCGATCTCATATGTGTCGGGAAAGCAAAAGACCATCTTAGTCCGCACCTGATCCCACTTCTTCACTATACTATTATATTCTTTGCCAATATACTGAGCCGGGCGCTGTATTTCGGCCAGCCGAAAACCCTTCATAGTTCCTCCCGATAACATGCATAATAATCGCTAGTTCAGTGTTTCTTCGAACAATGTCTGTTTTCCTGCCTAAATAATTAGCAGAAATATTTTCAATATAATAATGGGTATTTTAATAATTTTATATTAAATATTATGATTAATATTGACAATAGGGCGCCTCTAAAAACTAGCTTTACAACTCTGCCAAATTAGCGTAACTATCATTTTCTCGTCATTGCGGCCTTCGCGCCGCAATCCC